>JALYTP010000132.1 GCA_030854225.1 Pseudomonadota bacterium | reverse complement strand
GCGCAGCCCGGCCAGCGGGTTGGCGCCCTTGCCCGCGCGGAACGCTTCGAATTCCTTTTGCAGCTTCGATTTGATCGAGAACGAGACGTTGATGCCGTACCGCAGCTCCTGCGTGTCCTCGCGCGCGAAATTGACCGGGCGCGAATCGATTTGGGTCAGCGTGCCGCTGCCGTCGCGCGTGAAGCGGCCGGGAAATGCCGCCGCCACCGCCGCGGTAACGGCGGGGAAGCTCTCGACCGGGTTGTCGGTGCCGGTTTTGATGAAATTGGCGATCAGCGTCCAGTCCTTGGTCGCCACCGGCTTGAGCGTCGCGCCAACCTTGAACACATGCCGTTCGCTCGCCGCCAAACCGCGATTCCCGCCACTCACCTGGGTCACATCAACCGTCTCCCCCGTCACATAATCGAACACCCGCACATTGGGTGTGGCGATGATGGGGTTGCCGAGCTGTTGCTGCGTGGGCGCCTGCGCCTGATCGGTCAGCGAGGTGATGATCCGCAGCGAGGGGGCGGGCGACCAGTTGAAGCCGTAGCCATAGGTCCATAGCGTCCCGAAATCCGACAGGTGATCGGCCGCGATGTTGCCGTTGATCGAAAGGTCGCCGATCGCATCGAAGAACTTGGTCCGCCGGCTGGTCAGCGGCAGGTCGACGTTCAGCTGACCGTTGAAGATGTTGCGCGACAGGCTGGCCGATTGTTCGGTGCCTCCGCCGATCAGCCCCGTCGCCGGATCGATTCCGAAACGGGTCGAGCGGCTGTCGAAACCGTTCGATTGCGCCCCGACGCGCGCCGCGATCGAGACGTTGCCGCCGGGCAGCTTGAAGGGCTGGCCGTTGATCAGCGCATCCGCACCCGCCACATTCTGGGTCGAATAACCACGGCTCCCCGGAAACGCGCCCAACAACCCCGGATCGATCGGCTTGAACGGATCGACGTTCGGGTCGCCGGCGGTCAACCGCGCCTGCAACAGCGACGGATCGAGCCCGGTGTCGGTGAAGGTGTTCGCCTCGGTACGGTCGTAATTGGCGGTGACCGTCCAGCGCCATTTCGGGCTGATGTCGCCATTCAGCCCAAGCCCGAAATGCGCCGCCAGCGTCTGCGTCTGCGTGCCCAGCGGATTGGCGCCATCGACGTAGCGATCGATCGTCGTGGCGGTGCCGCCGGGCGCGAACGGACTCGCCGCGGGCACGCTATAGCGGATATCGGGCAGGCCCTGTTCCGCATCGGTCGTGTCGAGCTGGATCCGTGCGTTGAGCGAGGCGCTGACCTTGCCGATCGGTTTGGCATAGACCGCATTGGCGGAGAAGGTCTGCGTCGCCGGGGACAGCGTGCGGTACGGGCGCAGGTCGGTGATTCCAGTGCCCGGCACAACCGCGCCGGTCGAGCGCGACACGAGATTGCGATCGCTTTCGAGGATCCGGTCGGCATGCTGGTAGTCCAGATCGAGGTTGAACCGCGCACCCTTGCCGATCGTCAGCGTGTCCAGCTCGCCCTTTTCGGTGGCGCGGCCGCCATCGGTCACCGCGCCGCCCGACCCTTCGAGCGTGATGGCGCGGAAACGCTGGCGCAGCACGATGTTCACCACGCGCTGGTCGGCGCGGTAACCGTATTTCAGCGCCACTTCCTCGGGCAGGATATCGACCCGAGCGATTGCCTCGGTCGGGATGTCGCGGATTTCGGCGAAACTCGAGATGCGGCGCCCGTTCAGGAGCACCACCGGCGCGCCGCCGCTGCCGCGGTCGCTGCGCGTTTCGGGCGCGAGCTCGGCCAACAGATCGTTCAGAGAGGACACGCCGTAGGATCGAATATCCGCCTGATTGAGCACCTGTTCGGGCGGGATGTCACCCACCACCGATCCGGCGGGCAATCGGTTGCCGTTGACGACGATATCGGGGCCGGCGCCATCATCGCCCTCATCCCCGGGGACGGTCTGCGCCGGGGCGGGCGCGGGCGCTTGCGCTTGGGCGCGCGCCGGCATGCCGCCGGCACCGGCCAGAAGTGCCGCCATGCCGATACCCAGCCCGATACGCCGTTTGTCCAATGTCCCGCCCTTTACCTGCTGTCCGCCCGAACGGTGGTGGCGGCCTCTAGTCTGCAAATGTCGCAGGATTGTGCCGAATTTGTCGCATCGTCCGGCTCGACGACCGTTGCGCCGATCCGGCCGATGCGGTCACCCGCATGAACTGGATGTGAAACTTGGGACACGTTACGCCTGAACGCCGGGGTGGACGCCGCCGGCGCGCGCGAGTGCTATCGCAATACGGTCGACCCGGCGCGCGGTTGGATCAGAACGACAATCGCCGCGACAGTTTGAGGTAAACCTCGGTCGAACGACCTCGCGCCGCCAGCACCTCGGGCTGCTCCGCTCCCGAGCGGACCCCGAAATAGGATTGCAGCTTCGACGACACTTTCCACGATGCCTGGACGCTGATGAGCGACGACCGGTCCATGTCCACGGTCGGGAAATAGCGCTCGGTGTGATAGAATTGCGCGTCGGCGAGAACGTAGAAATCCGGCCCGAAGAAATACGTCGCCAGCACCTCGCGGATCGTCTCGTTCAGGCGCGTCCCACCGCCCGGCGCACCGCCGAGGCGAGACAGGCTATACCGCGCCTCCAGCTCGAGCCGGTCGAGCGGGCGCGTGCGCGCGATCGCCGACAAGGTCAGCGCCGGCACCACATCGCCGGTGGCGAAATCGACTTGTTGCCCGGCCAGCCCGTCGAGTTCGATCAGCGGCACGCGGGCGACGGGGTTGAAAAAGGCCGTCCATTGCACCGACGCGATGTGCCGCTCGGCCCCCTGTTCGGTCATCACGACCGAATCGGGATGATAGCTGACGTCGACATTCAGATTGTGCGCCCCGGCGATACTGGTGCCGATCGCGGGATCGCGCTCGTAACCGCGCGCGCCGACCGCCTCGAGGAAATCGACCTTGGCATAAGGGGCGAGGCTGTTGATGGATTTGGAGGTGAAATAATATGGTCGTTGTACCTGCGCATATTCGTCCTGATATCCGACGCGCGGCACATAACCGAGCCAGCTGCGGAAGCCGGGATCGTAGCGCGTGTAGCGCAGCGACCAGACGAACGTCGACGTATGATCCCATTGCGCCAGCGCGGCGGCGCCGCTTTCGTGCTGACCCAACCAAGTGCTCACCAGATCGGGGCGGTTCGGGTTGCGGGTCGTCGAATAGACGATTTGGCCGAAGACGTGATCCCTGGCGGTCGCCCAGCTGGCGTCGAAACCGCCGACCAGGTTGTGGCTGCCGTCGCTGTTCGTCTTGATCGCGCCGAGCGCCCCGCCCTGCCCGTTCCCGAACCCGGCGACGACATGAGCAAAGCCGACCTTGCTGTCGAAATCGGGCAGGCCGAGCGACGACGAGAGCAGCCCCGGCTCGATGATCGCGGGCCGCCCGCCATCCTGCGCGAAGAACGCTGTGCCGTTGACGCCTGGCGACCGGTGGGTGAAGCGCAGGCCGTAATCCGGCTCCGCGATCGTGCGGGTGTAAAGGATCGGTAGCGGGGTGCCGATCAAATCCGATCCCTCACGGAAGAACGGACGCTTTTCGGGCAGGTTGATCGCGAAACGGTTGTTGGCGGAAAGCTGCGGGCTGTCCGCCTCGACCTGCGAGAAATCGGGATGGATCGTGAGATCGACCGCCGCGCCGGCATAGGGTAGCCATTTGGCATCGAGGCTAGGCTGGACATGGAAATGGTCGCCACGCCCCATCACCCCGCTATCGCGCCGGCCGTTCAACGAGATCGACGGCGTGACGATGACGTGTTCGGCGTGAGGCGCCAGATCGGCGAACGACAATGCGCTCGCGTGGCACAGGAAGCAGCTGTTGTTGCGGGGAAACGGCGCGGTCGCCATCTGCGTGTTCTGCTCGCGGGGCACACCGCGCGTCGCGATGACCGCCCAATCCTGCTTGCCGGCACGCGCGATCCGCAGCGTGGACAGGGGGATTTTGAGCTCGGCCGTCCATCCCTTGTCGTCGATCGCCGCATGCACCTCCCACGTGAAATCGGGATCGACGCTTTCGCTTTGCTTGCCCTCATCCTGCAAGCCATCGGTTTCCACGCCGCGCGCGCTGACGCGAAACAGATAGGAGCTTCGCCGCGAGCCGAGTGGATCGAGATACACCTGCACGTAATCGTGGCTCGCGCCGACCTTGTCGCGTCGCACGAACGGTTTGCGCAACTTGCTCACATCATGCAGCGACGCGCGGATGCCGACATAGAGATACCGGTCGTCATACAGGAACCGGATGTCGGTCGCCTCGGGCGGGGTGGAGCAATTGCCGGGATAATTTTCGTAGAATTTGTTCAGCGGCGTCGCGCGCTGCCAGTCCTTTTCGTCCAGACGACCGTCGAAGATGATCGGCGCGGTGGTGCGTGCAGCGCTCGCCGGTTGCGGCGTGATCTGTTCGCACACTCCCGCGTGCGCCGCGACGGGCAGCAGGGCCCCAAGCGCCGCGACCCATCCAGCCGTGAACCGCCGAAACTCGTATCGCCCGATCTTGAAATACATCGCCTGCCCCGTCCTCAACCGAGGCGCACCAAGGCAATGCCCCGCGCGCCGTGGCGAGCGGGGTTCGACATAGGGCCGGATCGGCGCGACCACCGCGCCACGCCCGGCGCCAGCGGCCGGATCGCTGCGACGGGTGGCCGAAAATACGAGGTTCGCCCGGCGCCGCGCCCGGCTATGATGGGCGGCATGACTCCCTCGCGTTCACGGATCCTGCTGATCGCCACGGCCATGGTGTGGCTGGCGGCCTATGCGGCGTGGACGGCGGACTGGATCATCGAGCCGATGCCGTATCTGCTCGAACGCAGCCTGCGGCGTATCCCGACTTGCCTGTTCGGCATCGCGCTGTGCTTCGCGATCGCCGGCGCGCTTCGCCGGCTGCCGGCGATGCGCGCGGCATCGAAGGTGGCGATCGGCATTTTCCTTTGTATCATCGCGGCATTGGTGTTCGCGTTCGTCTGCAACGTCGCCTTTTACCTGATCGCGCCGTTATGGGGATCGACCACGTTTGCGATGACGCTGGCCAGCGCGCTGACCGACAGCTGGGTGTTCCTCGCCTGGCTCGCGCTCTATTTCGCGATCGAGGCGGACGCCGATGCCCGCGATTCGCGCGTCGCGCTCGCCGAAGCCCGCACGGCAGAGCAGCGCGCGCGCAACCAGGCGCTGGCGCAGCAGATCAACCCGCATTTCCTGTTCAACACGCTCAACGCCGTGTCG
>JALYTP010000131.1 GCA_030854225.1 Pseudomonadota bacterium | reverse complement strand
GACGGAGAAGCGTTCGGCCGGGCGTGGCCCGGCGCCTATTTCGCCAGGCTGGCGAGCTTGCCGGTATCGATCGCGCCGACCGCGCCTTTCAGCACGTCGATGCTCGGCGCACCGCCTTCCGCCTCGACCGCGAAGCGGCTGGCGACGACGGTCGAATAGCTGCCCGAATGCGCCTGATTGTCCCATTTCTCGGACACCATCGATCCGTTCTGCATCTCGGACTTTTCATAGCCCGTCGCGGTGGTCTTGCTGGTCTGCGCATTCACCGCGCCGCCCAATGTGGCGAGCGCCCCCATCGCGCCCATATCGGCGACCGACAGGCTGAAGCTCTGGTCGCCCTGGGTGTAGCGCCCCTCGGCGCGGCTGCCGCCGATCCCCGCCGCCGCCCCGCTCGAACTCTCGACGTCGCCGCGCGTGAAGCCGCCGATCGCTGTGGGCAGCATCGCCTGGAGATCGGCCGCCGGCACCGCGTTGGAGGTGCCCGCCTTGGCATTGGCCTGGATCGTCGCCGCGCTGGCCGTCATCTGCGCCACGGCGGCGTCGACCTTGCCGGTATCGACCGTCGTGCCGCCGATCGAGATGCTGCTGCCGCCGCTCTGGCCGAACGCGGTGACATTGGGTGTCATGGCGAACATTGTGCCGGCGACGGTGGCAGCGATCGCTGCGACAACCAGGTTGACGACAATGCCGACGATGACCGCGACGATGACGTAGACGACCGCCTGATCCTTCAGCACCTTCATGGTGACGGGAACTCCGACCCAAAAGATATACGCGCTGTACAGGCCAAGAATGGCCAGCGGCATCGTTGCCCAGGTCAATTGAAAGATGCCGCACAACCACATCGCCGTGGCGGAAAAAGCGACGAGTTTTAGCGCCGCGATCGGGTTCCTGGTGCCCTTGAAGCTCGGCGCTAGCGCGTCGAGGATCAAGCTCCAGACCCACACGCCAAGCATCGTGAGCGCAAGCGTGACAATCGCCTGGACGATCGAGCCGATTAGCGGGGGATGGAAACTGATGGTGGTAAAGGGGATGGTCATCGGGAACAGGAAATTGCGCAATACACCGGCGATCGGCCCGATCGCGGCAAGCGGCAGAACCCAGCCGATCATGATCGATTGCAGCGTCATCGGCTCGGCGTCGATCCGTGCCCATTCGGTTTTCGGCGACAGCAGGATGTTCTTGATCCGGTCGATCATCCCGCCGTGCGGGGCGCCGCTGGGCTGCCCTTCTGGAAACTCGCTTGCCATGTCCCTTGCTCCCCTTGCCGTTCGCGCGATGCTGCCATGCTAGCTGACCGGCAGGCAAGCGATAGGATCGAGGCGACATCGGCGGCGCTTGCGAGTGGGCGTGGTCCTGCTATCCCCGCGACCGAATAATCGTCTGGAGAGAATGCCATGCGCCTGCGCCTTGCTGCCGTTCTGCTTGCCGCGACAGCCACGCCCGCGACGGCGGCGGTGCACCAATATGCCGATCTCGCACTGTCGGCGAAGGGCGACACGGTCGCCAGCGTCGAGACGGGCGACTCGTCTCACGCCGGCATCGTGTTGCGCTCGGCAAGGACGGGCAAGATCGTCGGTCGGGTCGATCCGTGCGGCAAATGCACCTATTCCGGGCTGACCTTCGCGCGCGACGGCAAACTGGCGTTCCTGGCGCGCGACCGGGCGGACGAAACGGTGACGCTGATGGTGGAAGGCGGCGGCAAGGCGCCGCGCGCCGTCGCGACCATCGCGGGCATCGCGCAGAGGCCGCGCTTCTCGCTCGACGGGGGGCGACTGGCGGTGTTGGTCACGATCGGCGCGGCGAAGGAATCGGGCGCGACCCAGCCGGGCGTGCGCCAGATCGGCGAGATCGGGTCGAAGAATGACGAGCAACGCATCGCCGTGTTCGACACCGGCGCCACGGTGGCGGCGAAGGATGTGCGGCCGGTGTCGCCCGCCGGCCGCTACATCTACGAATATGACTGGACGCCCGACGGCCGCGCCCTCGTGGTGACGAGCGCGCTGGGCAATGGGGACGACAATTGGTGGGTCGCGACGCTCGATGCCGTCGATGCGACGACGGGCGCGGTGCGCGCCATCGCCAAACCCGCCACGCAAATGAACTTCCCGCGCGTATCGCCGGACGGCAAGACGGTCGCCTATATCGGCGGGCTGATGAGCGACTTCGGCCCGGTCGGCGGCGATGTATGGACGGTGCCCTTCGACGGGGGAGAGCCGCGCAACGTCACGCCCGACAGCCATTTGACCGTCACCTCGCTGGCATGGGTCGATGGCCTCATCCGGGGCACCGCGTTGCAGGGCGCGCAGATGGGGCTGTTCACCGCGTCGGGCGACCACGCGGAGGGGATGGGGTGGAGCCGCCCGGTATCGCTGTCGGCAGGCGACGGCAAGGCCGCTTACAGCGCCGATGGCCGTAGCGTGGCGACCGTGGTGCAGGATTATACACACGCGCCGGCCATCTATGCCGGCCCGGTCGGCGCGCCGGTGCAGATCACTCACGACAACGATGCCTTGCTCGCGACGGTCACCGCGCGCAGCGTGACGTGGAAGAACGACGGCTTCACGGTGCAGGGCTGGTTGTTAATGCCGGCGGGCGCCGATCCGGCGAAGAAGGCGCCGATGATCACCATCGTCCACGGCGGCCCCGCGTCCGCCAACGTGCCGAACTTCAGCGGGGGCGATCGCACCACGACAGAACTCATCAAGGCAGGGTACGACATCTTCTACCCCAATCCGCGCGGCAGTTACGGCCAGGGCGAGGCGTTTACCGCCGCGAACCGGCGCGATTTCGGCGGCGGTGACCTGCGCGACATTCTCGCGGGGATCGACGCGGTGGAAAAGATCGCGGCGGTCGATGACAACCGACTGGGGTTGATGGGCGGCAGCTATGGCGGGTTCATGGCGATGTGGGCCAACACCCAGACCAACCGCTTCAAGGCGATCGTCTCCAGCGCGGGGCTGTCGAACTGGGTGAGCTATTACGGTACTAACGGCATCGACCAGTGGATGCTGCCCTATTTCGGCAAGCCGTTATACGACGACATCAAGGCGTATGAAGCGCCATCGGCGATCTATCACATGAAGGCCGCGAAGACGCCGACCTTCATCTATGTCGGCGAACGCGATATCGAGGTGCCGCCGACCCAGTCGATCGAATATTGGCACGCGCTGAAGGAACTGGGGGTCGATACGTCGCTGGTGATCTATCCCGACGAAGGCCACGGCATTCGCGGCGGCGCCAACATCGCCGACGTGCAGAAGCGCACGCTTGGGTGGTTCGAAAAATATCTCGGGCGTTCGAAGTGACGGTGCGTCAGCGCAGCGGCTTGCCCGAATCCTTCCACTTGTCGAGGATCTGCGAATCGCCCGGTTGCGCCTCGGTGGCCGGCGCGGTGAGCGCGGCGCCGCTTTGCGCATAGGCCGGCTGGACCGTGGTGAGCGGGGCAGGCGCCGGCGCCACGCCGCCGGGCACCGGCACGCTGGCCGAGGCGAGCAACAGCGGTGACGCTTCGCGCGGATGGGGGCCGGGGAACGGTTCGCTCCCCGCATAGACCGCGTTGAAGGCGGCCGGTGTGCCCCACCATCCCTTCCAGCGGTGGAAGAAGTGCGCCCCGATCGCCGCCGTCATCACCAGGCTCTTGTTCCACGAGGGCGTCACGGCATAGGTGTGATAATGCGTGGCGAGGCCGACCGGCGCGAACACCCGCCCGTTCAGCGCGAGCGCCGCGACCCGCGCCGCCCGCGCCCAATAGGCCAGGCTTGGCGCGCGATTGGTCGATCCGTCGCAGGCGAAGCTGAATTGGCACCCGGCATGTTCGGAGCCTTGATACACCACGCCGCACACCGTGTGCGGGAAGGCGGGGTGGCGGACGCGGTTGAGCACGACTTGCGCGACCGCGGCCTGCCCGTCATCGGGTTCGCGCGCCGCCTCGTAATAGATCGCCGCGGTCAGGCATTGCAGCGCGCGCGACCGGTCGGTCTCGCTCGCCCGCGCCATCGAGAAGGGTTTGGCGGGGTAGACGCCGGCATCGCCCGCCAGCCCATCGGCGCCCGGCGGCAAGGGTATGTCGGGCAGCGCGATCGTGCCGGTGACGCCGGCCCGGGGCGCGGCATTGTCGTCGATCGCGTAGAGCGGCGCGGCGCCGGGGAAATGATCCTGCGCCTCATACCCGGCCGGCAATGGCGTGGCGGTGATGGCGGCCTTCGCATCCTGATCGACCATCGCGCGGAGCGCCGCGTGTGCCGACACCCCCGCGCAGATCACGAGCGCGAGCGCGGCGAAACTCGCCTTGCTCACCCGCCGCGGCAGCCGTTTTCCGATCGTGTGCCAGCGTGTCACGCGCAGCGCCGTAGCGCGTAACGGTTACGAAATCGCCCGTCCTTTGGGCGCTGTCCCCGTGCGGAACACTTGGTGGTTAACGTAATCCCCGGCGTGACCGGGCGATCATTTGAGCGTCGGGCTGTCGAGATCGAGCTTGTCCGCCGGAATGACCTCGAGATCGGGATAGGCTTTGCGCAGATCGTCGACGAACAGCTTGGCATCGCCGACCACGACGATGTTCGCGCTCGCCGGGTCGAACAGGGTCTGCGCCGCATGCTGCACCGCGCGCGCATCGACCGCGCTGACCGAGGGGATGAAGCGTTGCAGTTCGGTGAGCGGCACGTTCTGTTCGACGAACCCGCCCAGCGTGCCGGCGATGCCGCCGGTCGTTTCGGTCGCGCGGCCGAAGCCGCCGATCAGCACCGCCTTGCGCGTCTCGAGTTCGGACGGCGAGACCGGCGTGCTGCCCAGCCGCTTCATCTCGGCGAGGATGATCGAGACGGTCTCCGGCGCGCCGGGGTTCTTGGTCGAGGTGCGGCCCGAGATCGAGCCGACATCGCGCCGCGCCGACAGCGCGCTGCCCGCGCCGTACGCCAGCCCGCGCTTGATGCGAATTTCCTGGTTCAGCCGCGACGAGAAGCCCCCGCCGAGGATCGTGTTGGCGACCGCGGCGGGATAGAATTGCGGATCGCTGCGCGCGATGCCGATGCGGCTGACCACCACGCCCGCCTGGCCCGCGCCGGGCATGTCGACCACGACGACGCGGGGCTTGGGATAAGCCGGATGGGCATCGTCTTGCGCGCCTGTTGCCGCATCGCCCTTCCACGCCCCCAGCGACCGCTCGGCCAGCGCCTTGGCGGCGGCGGGGGTGATGTCGCCGACGAAGATCAGCGTCGCCTCGGCCGGCGCCCAGGCGTGGGT
>JALYTP010000130.1 GCA_030854225.1 Pseudomonadota bacterium | reverse complement strand
CACCACGCGCGGGTGATGACGCGCTTGATCCGCTCGGGGTCGTTCGATCCGTATCGCACGAGCAGCCCCGGCCAGCCCTCATAGTGTTTCGTCTGCCAGAAGGTGTCGGGATCGGTCTCGATCAGTATCGTCTTTTCCTCGTGGGGGGCGGGGACGTGGAAGCTCGTGTCCGCCTCATGGCCCTGCGAGGCGAAGGCCTTCTTGTTCACTTTCGGGCACGGCTTGCCGTAGAAATTCTCCATATATGTCTCGGGCAAGGTCAGCGCCAAAGCGACAACATCGTCCCACTGGTTCAATCGTTTAGGTGTCATTACCGCGATCTCGTCTCAGCTCGTCCCAATGGGCCATGCGCTCGGCGATACGTCTCTCCAGCCCGCGATCGGTCGGCTTGTAGAATGCTTCCGGCGGCATTTCCGCAGGCCAGTAATTCGCGCCCGAAAACCCGTCGTCGGCATCGTGATCATAGGCGTAGCCTTTGCCATAACCGATATCCTTCATCAGCTTGGTGGGCGCGTTGAGGATGTTCTGCGGCGGCATTAACGAACCGGTTTCCCTGGCCGATCGCCACGCGGCGCTGGCGGCCTTGTACGCCGCATTCGATTTGGGTGCGGTCGCGCAATAAAGGCACGCCTGGACGATCGCGAGTTCACCTTCGGGCGAGCCGAGAAAGTCGTAGGCGTCCTTCGCGGCGAGACATTGTACCAATGCTTGCGGATCGGCGAGCCCGATATCCTCGCTCGCGAACCGCACGATGCGGCGCAGTACGTACAGCGGTTCCTCGCCGGCGGTCAGCATCCGCGCGAGATAGTAAAGCGAGGCCTGCGGATCGCTGCCGCGCATCGCCTTGTGGAGCGCGGAGATGAGGTTGTAATGCCCCTCCCGATCCTTGTCGTAGACGGCGACGCGGCGTTGCAGGAAGGCCGATAGCCCGGCCGGATCGATCGGTTCGGGCAGGTCGACCGAGAACAGCGTCTCGGCCTGGTTGAGCAGGAACCGCCCGTCGCCGTCCGCGCTCGCCACCATGGCGTCGCGCGCTGGCGGGGTGAGGGGCAGGGGGCGACCTGTCATTTCCTCGGCGCGGTCGAGCAGTTTGGTCAGCGCGGTTGCATCGAGGCGATGGAGGATCAACACCTGCGCGCGGCTGAGCACGGCGGCGTTGAGTTCGAAGCTGGGGTTCTCGGTCGTCGCGCCGACGAGCGTCACGGTGCCGTCCTCCACATAAGGCAGGAAACCGTCCTGCTGCGCGCGGTTGAAGCGGTGGATCTCGTCAACGAACAGCAAGGTGCGCTTGCCGATGCGGGCATGCTCTCGCGCCTCCGCAAACGCCCTTTTGAGGTCGGCGACGCCCGAGAACACCGCCGAGATCGCGACAAAACGCAGGCCCACCGCATCCGCAAGCAATCGCGCGATCGTCGTCTTGCCGGTGCCGGGCGGCCCCCACAGGATCATCGACGACAACCGCCCCGCGGCGACCATCCGCCCGATCGCGCCGTCGGGGCCGGTCAAATGCTCCTGGCCGACGACATCCTCCAGCCGTTGCGGCCGCAGTTTATCGGCGAGCGGGGCGTTTGCGTGCAGCGTGTCGGGCGCGGTTTCGGGTTCGAAACCGGTGAACAGATCGGCCATGGGTGGAAGATAGGGGTTTGCCCGACCAAAAGCACGGGGCGGCGAAGAAAGGGGAATATAGCTCAAGATATATCTTGACTTGAGCGTATGAAGATATATCTAAGCGCTATCGTGATAGAGAAAAGGATTTCCACGAATGTTTGCATATTTTGAAAAAAATGGCCGCTGCCATCCGGGAATGCGCCACGCCATTCGTGGCGGTTTTGGTCATGCCGGCCATCACTGGGGCGGGCGCGGTGGACGGGGCGAGCGCGGCGAAGGTCGCAGCCGGCGCATGTTCGATGGCGGCGAGCTCCGTCTCGTGCTGCTCAAGCTGATCGCCGACGAGCCGCGCCATGGTTACGACCTGATCCGCCAGATCGAGGAATTGACCGGCGGCGCCTATGCCCCGAGCCCCGGCGTGATCTATCCGACCCTCACCATGCTCGACGACATGGGCTTCATCGCGCAGCAGCAGAGTGATGGCGCCAAGAAGGCGTTCGCCGTTACCGATGCGGGCACCGCCGAGCTCGATGCCAACCGTGAGCTGGTCGAGACGCTTATCGCGCGCCTGACCGCGATCGGCGAGGAACGACAGAAGACCGATTCCCGATCGGTCCGCCGCGCCATGGGCAATCTGCGCGAGGTGCTGGTCAACCGGTTGAGCGCCGGCGACCTCGACGAGACGGTCGTGCACGACGTCGTCGCGCTGCTCGACGAGGCCGCGCAGAAGATCGAGCGGCTCTGACGCTTCGGTGAGCAGTGCACCCGTTTCGCACCTTCGCCGCCGGCGGCTGGGCCTCCTCGACCGGGCCGCCGGCACGTCAACGGAGCTTTCACATGATCTTGTCATCGACGGCCTCGGTGCCGACCAAAAGCGCAAGCAAGTATCTCCAGCAATTGTGCAAGCATTGGCAGCACAATCTGGCCGTTGAATTCACCGCCGAACGCGGCACCGTCGTCTTTCCCAGGGATATACGCGGCGCCGGCTGGCCCGCGGATGCACTGGTCACGTTGGAGACGGGGGCGGACGCGCTCATCGTGCGGATCGACGCGAGCGTCGCGGGGCAATTGGAAGAGTTGAAGGGCGTCGTCGCGCGCCATCTCGATCGTTTCGCCTTCCGCGAGGCGCCGCTGGCGTTCGACTGGCAGCCTGCCTGACGGCTGATTCCTATGCCGGTGAAGCCGATCCTCGCGCCGCCATCAGTTCGAGATAGGCATCCAGCACCGCCTGGTTCACCCGCGCCCAATCGAACGCAGCAGCCTTGGCGTGCCCCGCGCGGCCCAACGTATCGCGCAACCCCGGCTCGCTGGCGATCCGCGCGATGACGATGGCATAGCCCTCGACATCGGCGGGATCGATCAGGAAACCCGTCTGGCCCTCATCGACCATGTCGATCGCGCCGGTGGCGCGCGCGGCGACGATCGGCACGCCGGATGCCATCGCCTCCGAGGTGACCTGGCCCCACGTCTCCGTGACGCTCGGGTTGAACAACACGTCCATCGAAGCGACCGCGCGGCCGAGATTGTCGCCCGACTGGAAGCCGGCGAACACCGCATCCGGCACGCGTTCGGCGAACCATTCACGCGCCGGCCCTTCGCCCACTACCAGCACGCGGTGCTTAACCCCGCGCCGTTCGAGCGCGGCAACCACGTCGGCGAACATGCCGAGCCCCTTTTCGAGCACCAGCCGCCCGAGGAACCCGACCGCGATCTCGTCGTCGCCGATGCCGAGCATCCGCCGCCAGCCGAGGTCGCGCCGCGCCGGGTTGAACCGCGCATGGTTGACGCCGCGCGCCCAGGTGCGGATCGGCGTCGTCACGCCCCAGCCACGCAGCAGATCGGTCATGCTCTGGCCGGTCGTCAGCGCAAGGTCGCAGCGGTTGTAGAAGCGCGTCAACGTCCAGATCACCGCCGGCTCCAGAAAGCTGATGCCGTAGAAGCGCGGATACGTATCGAAGCGCGTATGCACCGATGCCGCCACCGGGATATGGTGCCGCCGCGCCCACGCGACTGCGCGGTGACCGAGAAATTCGGGCGCGGACACATGCACCAGATTGGGCTTGAACGCGGCAAGGTTGCGCTTCGTCTCGGCGGGGAGCCAGCGGCCAAGCTTGTACTCGCCGCGCCCGCCGATCATCGGAAACGCCGGTACGCTGACCAGATCGCCGGTCGGCGGGAAGGCGGGCCGCGCGATCGTCGGCGAATAGACGCGCACCGTCACGCCCCGTGACATCAGATGCCCGACGAGCATGTTGAGCGCCTGGTTCGCACCATCGCGCACATAATTGTAATTGCCGCTGAAGAGCGCAACGCGGAGGTCGAAAGGGCGCATGGTGGTCGCGCCATAGCGATCCGATTGCGGCGTTACTATGTCTGCGGCCCGACCCGAGGAGCCGCGCGATGACCGACCTTTCCGCTTTCCCGATCACCCGCCGCTGGCCCGCGCGGCATCCCGATCGGATCCAATTGTACTCGTTGCCCACGCCCAACGGCGTGAAGGCGTCGATCATGCTGGAGGAAACGGGGTTGCCGTACGAGGCGCACCTCGTCGACATCATGAAGGACGAGAGCAAGGCGCCCGAATTCGTGTCGCTGAACCCCAACGGCAAGATCCCCGCGATGATCGATCCCGATGGGCCGGGCGGCAAGCCGATCGGCCTGTTCGAGAGCGGGGCGATCCTGCTCTACCTCGCCGACAAGACGGGGAAATTCCTGGGCGACGACGCACAGGATCGCTGGCGCGCGATCCAGTGGGTGATGTTCCAGATGGGCGGCATCGGCCCGATGTTCGGCCAGGTCGGCTTTTTCCACAAATTCGCGGGCAGGGAATGGGAGGACAAGCGCCCGCGCGATCGCTATGTCGCCGAGGCGAAGCGGCTGCTTGGTGTCATGGAGGCGGCGTTGAACGGCAAGACATGGTTTCTCGACGATGCGTACACCATTGCGGACATTGCGATGCTCGGCTGGGTCAACAACCTCGTCACTTTCTACGGCGCGCGCGATCTAGTCGGGTTCGACGGGTACGGGCAGGTGGTGGCATGGCTCGAACGTGGGCTGGCGCGGCCCGCGGTGCAGCGGGGGCTGAAGATACCGGCGCGAATTTGAGCGGGTTGGGATCGTTTGCAATTCGCCGCGGCATAGGCCGCGCCGGATCCATTATCACGGCCTTGAAGATGACGCCGATATGCCGGGGGAGCCGCATTCGGAAACGCGCCTGCGCGCGCCGCCCCCGGATCGAACCAATCAATCCGTCCAGAACCTGTTGGACCGGCGTGGAGCCTAAAACAACCCCTCGATCGTCCCGTCCGCCCCAAACCGTATCCCCTCCGCCGCCGGTACGCGCGGCAGGCCCGGCATCGTCATGATCTCCCCGCAGATCGCCACGACGAACCCCGCACCCGCCGCCAGCCGCACCTCGCGCACGTCGACGACATGGCCCGTGGGCGCGCCGAGCTTCGCCGGGTCGGTCGAGAAGCTGTACTGCGTCTTTGCCATGCACACCGGCAGGTGGCCGAACCCCGCTTCCTCCCAGCGCGCGAGCTGCGCGCGGACCGCCGGCGACGCGGTGACGCTGCCGGCGCGGTAGATGCGGGTGGCGATGGTCTCGATCTTGGCGAACAGCGGCAGGTCGGAGGGGTAGAGC
>JALYTP010000129.1 GCA_030854225.1 Pseudomonadota bacterium | reverse complement strand
GATCTCCTGCTTCAGGTCGTGTTCCATGCGCGGATTGCCGAGGAAGCTGGCGCGTTTGCGTTTCGCGATGTCGTGACCGCGATTGCCGACAAGATGGAGCGCCGGCATCCGCACATCTTCGGCGACAGGCCCGATGGTGGCCACTATCTGTGGGAGGAAATCAAGGCGGCGGAACGCGGCGCCAAAGGTGCGACGAGCGCGCTCGATGGTGTGGCGATTGGTCTGCCAGCGTTGTTGCGGGCCGAAAAGCTCCAGAAGCGCGCCGCGCGCGCTGGTTTCGATTGGCTCGACGTGGCGGGACCGCGTGTGAAGATCGATGAAGAAATCGCCGAGGTGGAAGCCGCCGCGAGCGACGCGGAATGCGCAGAGGAAATAGGCGATTTGCTGTTCACCGTCGTCAATTGGGCGCGCAAACTCGGTGTTCAGCCGGAAACGGCCTTGCGCGCCGCGAACGCAAAGTTCGAACGACGCTTCAAGGCGATGGAGGCGATGTCCGACGCCTTTGCCTCGCTCGATCCCGTAGCGCAGGAAACACTCTGGCAGCGGGTCAAGGCGGCAGAACGCGACTGATCAGCGCTGCATGAAGCGATCGTAATCGCGCTCCGCCATGCGCACGGTATAGAGCGTTCCGTCATCGCCGACCGCGTGGTCGATCACCTCGCCGTGCTGGTGCAGCCACGCGGCCCCCGCTCCGTCCGACGCATCGAGCATGATCGAATAACGGCGGTGCCCCGCTGTCACCTTGGCCGCGACCTTGTGGATCAGATCGTCCACCCCCTCCCCGCGCATCGCGGAGATGGCAACGACATCGTCGCGCCGCGCCGCCGCCGCCAGCGCATCGCCGCGCTCGTCGGCATCGAGCAGATCGATCTTGTTCCACGCTTCGAAACGCGGCGTGGTGTCCGACACGCCGATATCGGCCAGCACGGCCTCGACATCATCGCGCTGCGCCTCACTGTCGGGGTGCGCGATATCGCGGACATGGATCAGCAGGTCCGCCGAAACCACTTCCTCCAGCGTCGCCTTGAACGCCGCGACCAATTGCGTGGGCAATTCGGAGACGAACCCGACCGTATCCGACAGGATCGCCTTGTCGATTCCGGGCAACGAAATTTGCCGCAGCGTGGGATCCAGCGTGGCGAACAACAGGTCTTCCGCCATGACGTCAGCGCCGGTCAAGCGATTGAAGAGTGTTGATTTTCCGGCGTTGGTATAGCCGACCAGCGCGATTACCGGCCACGGCGCGCGCTGGCGCCGGTCGCGGTGAAGGCCGCGTGTGCGGCTTACCTGATCGAGTTCCCGGCGCAACCGCGCCATGCGGTCACGAATCAGCCGGCGATCGGCCTCGATCTGCGTTTCACCCGGCCCGCCCAGAAACCCGAAGCCGCCGCGCTGACGCTCGAGATGGGTCCAGCTGCGCACCAGCCGCCCTGCCTGATAATCGAGATGCGCGAGCTCGACCTGCAACCGCCCCTCGGCCGTCGCGGCGCGTTCGCCGAAGATTTCGAGGATCAGCCCGGTGCGGTCGATCACCTTGGCGGCGAGCGCGGTTTCGAGGTTGCGCTGCTGCACCGGCGTTAGCCCGGCGTCGAACACGACCAGCCCCGCCTCCTCCATCCGCACCTGCGCGGCGAGTTGTTCGACTTGCCCCGATCCGATCAACGTCGCGGGTTTGGGCTGGCGCACGCGAAATGCCAGCTTCCCGACCACCTCGACCCCGATCGCCGCGGCCAGCCCCGCGGTTTCCTCCAGTCGCGCATCGGTATCGCGGCGACCGTTGCCCTGATCGGGCAACACGACGATCGCTCTGGCACCGCGCGCAAAATCGTCGCGGTCACGTTCAAATCCGGCGGTCAATCTTCGTCCGAACCCGCTGTTTCTTCAGCCAGATCGAGCGCGTGCGCCGGTTGTATGGTCGACACGGCGTGTTTGTAGACGAGCTGCGACATCCCCTCGCGCTGCAACAGCATGCAGAACAGATCGAACGAGGCGATATGGCCCTGGAGCATTACGCCGTTGACGAGGAACATCGTGACGTGATCGCCCGATTTGCGCACCGCGTTGAGGAATATCTCCTGCAACAACGGCGTTTTTTTCTGCGCGTCGCCCACCGTCTCGACAATGTTGCCGACGTCGACCGCGTTCGATGGCATGATCGTCGAAATGGCGTGCTTGTAGATCAACTGCGACTGACCATCGCGCCGCAGCAGCACCGAGAAATTATCGAACCAGGTGACGATCCCCTGCAACTTGACGCCCTTCACCAGGAACATCGTCACCGGCGTCTTGGAGCGACGCAGTGCATTGAGGAACAGGTCTTGCAGCGAGGCATGCTTGTCGGCCATCGATCGGTCCTTGTTCTTGGCGGGCAGTGACCCGCGGCAGCGCCGTTTCCCGGCGTCGGATGAAGCGGCATGGCGCCGCGGGACCAATTTAGGGTGGCGGTAGCCCTGCGTCCACTAATCCTCGCGCGTTTCGGTGATGCCGAGCAGCTTGAGTTTGCGATGCAGCGCCGAGCGCTCCATCCCGATGAAGGTCGCGGTGCGCGAGATGTTGCCCGAGAAACGGCGGATCTGGACCCGCAGATATTCGCGCTCGAAACTCTCGCGCGCCTCGCGCAGCGGTGACCCCATGATCGCCACCGATCCCCCGCCCAGTTCACCCGGATCGCCCAGGATTTCGGCGGGCAGCATGTCGAGATCGATCCGCCCGATCCGGTCGCCCGGCGCGAGGATGATCGTGCGCTCGACCACGTTGCGCAGCTCGCGCACGTTGCCGGGCCATTCGTAGCTTTGCAGCGCAACCATGGCGTCGGGCGCGACTTCGGGCGTTGGCACCCGCCGGTCGGCGGCATAATGCGTCATGAAATGCTGGATGAGCGCGGGAATATCCTCGCGCCGCTCGGTCAAGGCGGGGATCGGCACCGGCACGACGTTGAGGCGGTAATAAAGGTCTTCGCGAAAACGGCCTTCGGCAATTTCCGCCACCAGAGCGCGCCCGGTGGCCGACACCACCCGCACATCGACCTTCACCACGCGCGTCCCGCCGACGCGCGAGAAAGATTGATCCGTCAACACCCGCAGGATGCGGCCCTGCGCCGCCAGCGGCATATCCGCGATCTCGTCGAGGAACAGCGTGCCGCCATGCGCCTGTTCGAGCAGACCGGGACGGACGAGATCGGCGCTCTCGATACCGAACAGCTCTTCCTCGACCCGTTCGGGCGTCATGCGCGCGGCGCTGACCACGACGAAGGGCGCGTCGGCGCGCGGGCTCCAGCCGTGCAGGAGGCGCGCGGCGACCTCCTTGCCGACCCCCGCCGACCCGGTGATCAACACGCGGCTGCCGGTCGAGGCGACCCGTTTCAGTGTCGCGCGCACGCCGTTGATGGCAGTGGAGGTGCCGGTGAGATCGCTGTCGCGGCCGACGGTGGCGCGCAGGCTCGCCACTTCGCGGCGCAAGCTCTCGGTCTCGGTGGCGCGCGCGACCATCAGCAACAGCCGTTCGGCCTCGAACGGCTTTTCGATGAAATCGACCGCGCCCCGGCGGATCGCCGCCACCGCAGTGTCGAGGTTGCCGTGGCCCGAGATCATCAGCACCGCGATCGTGGGATCACGCCGCTTGATCTCCTCGAGCAGTTCCAGCCCATCGAGCCGCGACCCCTGTAGCCAGACGTCGAGCAGCACCAGGCTCGGCCGGCGCTCGGCGATCGCTTCCAGCGCGCTGTCGCTGTCGCCCGCGGTGCGCGCGCCGTACCCTTCGTCCTCGAGCACGCCGGAAACCAGCTCGCGAATGTCGCGTTCGTCGTCGACGATGAGGATATCGAGGGGCATGGTTCAGGTCCGCGTGTGTTCGAGGTGTTTGACAAGGCTGGCATCCCTCCCCTCGCCCGGCACCGCCGCCAGCATGGCGGTGTCGAAGCGCATCGTGACCAAGGTGCCCCCGCCCTCCCGATCGGCGAATTCGATCGCGCCGAAGTGTTCCTCGGCGATCTTCTTGACGATCGCGAGGCCCAGCCCGGTGCCCCGTGCGCGCGTCGTGACATAGGGCTCGACGATCCGGTCGCGCGCGGCGGGCAGCCCGATGCCGTTATCGCCGACCTCCACCTCGGCATAACGGCCTTCGATCCGCACCCGCATGTCGATCGTGCCTCCGTCCTCGCTCCCGCGCGCCTCGATCGCCTCGACAGCGTTCTTCACGACGTTGGTCATCGCCTGGCCGATCTGGCGACGGTCGCAAACGAGGCTGATGACCTGTCCGTCGGCATCGAACGAGAAGGCGATGGCGGGGTGCGCAACTTCGTGCAGGAACAGCGCCTGTTTGGCGATATCGACCAGATTCTCGAGGCGGAAAACCGGCTTCGGCATCCGCGCGAATGAGGAGAATTCATCGACCATCCGGCGCAGATCGCCCACCTGCCGCACGATCGTATCGGTCAGCCGGGTGAACGTGCCGTCATCCTCGGCGATCTGCTTGCCGTAACGCCGCTGCAACCGTTCGGCCGCCAGCTGGATGGGGGTGAGCGGGTTCTTGATCTCGTGCGCGATGCGCCGTGCGACGTCCGACCAGGCGGCGCGGCGCTGATCGAGCAATTGCCCGGTAATGTCGTCGAAGGTCATGATCGGTCCTTCGCCGGCGCGCGTGATCTTGACCGCCAGCGTCCTGGTGTCGAGACTCTGCCCCACCTCCACGATCGCCTCGCGCGTGTCCCCGTCGTTCACAGCCGCGAGTTCGGGAGCGATATCGGCGAGCCGGCGACCGACGACATGATCTTCGCCCGTGCCAAGCATTTCGGATGCCGAGCGGTTGATCAGCCGAACCACGCCGTCACCGGTCAGCGCGATCACCCCGGCGGTGACGCCCGACATCACCGCCTCGATCAACGCGCGGCGACTTTCCAGCGCACCCGTTTGCTGCTGGATTTGCCCGGTCATCGCATTGAAGGCGTTGGCGAGCGTGCCGACTTCGTCATCGGTGCTCGGATCGGGCACGCGCGTCGCCAGGTCGCCGGCCGCGACGCGGTGCGCGGCGGCCACCAGTTCTCCCACGGGGCGCACCAGCCGATCCGCCACCTCGAGCGCGATCCACACCGCGATACCGACGATCAACAGCGACACGACCAGCAGCGCGGCGTTGAAGCGCAATTGCAGCGCGCGCGAGCGAGTCTGGAGTGTGTGGTAATCGGCCAGGATCGTCGCCCCGCGCTTGATCTGGGTCGCCAGTTGCGGGTCGAACACACGGGCCGCGTAGAGATAGGTGCGCTCGCCATAAGCC
>JALYTP010000128.1 GCA_030854225.1 Pseudomonadota bacterium | reverse complement strand
GCGATATTCTTCGGGGACGGCGCGGCGAAGGGCGCGCGGTGCGGCAGGCGACCGAGCGCGACCAGATCCATGGCGGGAACGTTCCATGCCGCGCCCGCCCCTTGCGGCAGATAGCCGATCAGCCGCGCGCGCTCGCCCGGATCGAGCGCGGCGACATCGCGCTCGCCTAGGCGAACGCTGCCGGCGCTCGCCGCGATCAGCGCCGTCATGGCCTTGACCAGCGTCGATTTTCCCGCGCCGTTCGGGCCGAGGATCGCGGTCACCCGACCGGGCGCGAGGCGGAGCGACACGTCGGACAGGACGGCGCGGCCCCCCAGCATGACGCTCAGCCGATCGACGATCAGGTCCACGCCGCCCCCTCGCCGCGCAGCAGCAGCACGAGGAAGAACGGCGCGCCGATCAACGCCATCGCAACGCCCAGCCGCAACTCGCCCGCGCCCGGCACCAAACGGCACAGGCTGTCGGCGACGAGCACCAGCACCGCACCGCCCAGCGCGCTCGGCACCAGCAGCGCCGACGGCCGGTGCCCGAACAGCGGACGCAGCAGATGCGGCACGACCAGCCCGACGAATCCGATCACCCCGGTCGCCGCGACGCTCGCGCCGATCGCCAGCCCGGTGCCGAGCACGACCAGCGCCTGCAACCGCCCCAGCCGCACCCCCAGCGTGCGCGCGGCATCCTCGCCGAGTGTCAGCGCATCGAGCGAGCGCCCGGTGAGCATCAGCACCGCGCCCCCCGCGAGCATGAACGGCACCGCGCGGACGACCTCATCGAACCCGCGATCGGTCAGCGCGCCCATCAGCCAGTCGATCACCTCGGCAACGGCATAGGGATTGGGCGCGATCGAGATCAGGAACGCGGTCAACGCGCCGGCCAGGCTCGCCAGCACGGTGCCGGCGAGGATGAACTGCACCGCGCTCGCGTGTCGCCACGTCAGCGCGGCGAGCAACGCCATCGAGCCGCCGGCCATCAGCATCGCGCACGCGAACGGGACGATCGGGTTGGTGCCGATGCCGAGCAGGATCGCCGCGACCGCGCCCAGCGCCGCGCTCGACGACACGCCCACTACCGCCGGATCGGCGAGCGGGTTGCGCAGATACCCCTGCAGCACCGCGCCCGACAGCCCGAGCACCGCGCCGAGCACCAGCCCGAGGATCGCGCGCGGCAGGCGCAGTTCGGTGATAATCGCCGCGCGCGGATCGCCCGACAGCCACCAGCCGGGCGATATCCACACCTTGCCCGCCGCCAGTGACAGCACGAACGCCAGCACGACGAGGCCGGCGAGCAGCAGGAGCCGCGCCCTCACGTCGCCATCTGCCGCCGGATCGTGGCAAGCCGCGCCAGCGCCGGCACGATCACCGGGCCGCCGCAATTCATCAGGCGGCGCGGGAAACTCGCTTCGGCGACAGGCGCGCTGATCCGGGCGAGCACACGCCGGCGCAGCGCGGCGGTGCGGCCATCGCCAGGGCTGATGACGACGCGCGGCGGGTGTGCGGCGATCGTCTCGATCGGCAATGCGCCGGTAAAGGCGAGGCCGTAACCGGCGGCGGCGTTGGTGAAGCCGGCGCGGCGCATCAATTCGTCGAGCAAGGTGCCCGATCCGCTGGCCAGATCGCCCGCGATGAACAGCAAGGCGGCGGGATCGCGACCGGTATGCGGGATCGCTGCCACCTGCCGAACGGCTGCCTCGATCCGCCCGACCATCGCCTCGCCCTGACGGCGCGCACCCACGGCGGCCGCCAGCCTCCGCACCTGCGCCTCGCTCGCAGCGACGGTGGTCGGGGAATCGAACGTCAGCACGGTCAACCCCGCGCGGGTATAAGCGGCGCGCGTCACCGCCGGGGTCATGCTCGAGGCGACGATCAGATCGGGCCTCATCGCGATCACCTCCTCCGCCGTCCCCGCCGTGGTGCGGAAGCGCCGCGAGACTTCGGGCGGGATCGAACTCGCGGCTTCGTCCTGCGAATAATGGCTGATCGCGGCGATCTGCGCTGGTGGCACCAGCTCGACCAGCATCGCATCGGCGCACGGATTGGTGGAAACGATCCCCCCGCTGCTCGCCGGGGGGCGCGCGCACGCGCCGAGAGTCAGCGCCAGCAGGAGGACCGTCCCCCGCATCAACCCAGCTTCACGCGGATACCGCCATAGGCGGCGCGCCCGTCGGTGCCGTAACCGGCGACTGTCTGGTATTTCTCGTCGAACAGGTTTTCGACCCGGCCATAGATCGACACCCGCTTGCCGACCGGCATCTCCGCGCGCAACCCGGCCAGCACATAGCCGTCGAGCCGCACGGTGTTCGCGGCGTTGTCGAAGCTGTCGCCGACATGACTCACCGTGCCCCCGATCGACAGCCCGAAGGGCAGGCGGTAATCGGCCGACACGCTGACGGTCTGTTTCGGCCGCCGCGCCAGATCCTTGCCGAAATTGGCCCCCGGCGAGCGGTTTCGGCTGTCGATATAGCTGTAATTGGCGGTGAAGGTCAGATCGTCGATCGGGCGCAGCGTCATGTCGAACTCGACGCCCCTGGCTTCGGTGCGAACGATGTTGTCGTACAGGCCGTAGGGGCGAGTGACGCATTCCGCACCGATGCAGGACCGGAAGTCGATCTGGTTCTTCGTGTGCCGGTTGAAATAGGTCACGCTCACCTGGGCGCGCTGGTCGAGCAACGACTGGGCGATCCCCAGATCGAGGTTGCGCGCCGTTTCGGGTTGCAACGTCTGCAACCCGTAATCGCTGTACAATTGATACAGCGTCGGCGCCTTGAACCCCTCGGCATAGCTGGCGCGGATCGTCGTCCCCTCGTCGAGCGCGAGCGCGGCGTTGACGCTGGCGCTGGTATGCCCGCCGAAGCGCCGGTGCTGATCGTGCCGCACGCCGCCGGTTACCGTCAGCTGCCGGATCGGCGTGACGATCGCCTCGCCGTAGACGCTGGTGATCCCGGTGGTGGGGCGCGACGTCCCATCGAAGAAGCGGCTGTCCTCATGCTCCGCCCCCACGACGAGCCGCAGCGGATCGATGACCTGCAAATCGCCCTGATATTCGTAGCGCTCGCTGCGCCCGCGCGAAAAGAAGCTCGGCGCGGTCGCGGCGGGCGAGGCGAAATTGTCGCGGACGATGTTCGCCAGCGTGAACGACGCGCGGTTCCTGAACCGGCCACCCAGCAAATCGGCATGAACCCCCGCATAGCCGTAAAATTCCTTCGACGTGGAATATTCGGGGTCGTCGGCCGCCTCGTAGGGCGGCACCGGCGCCGACCCATCGAGATCGATACGGCTATCGGCGTAATAGGCACGCAGGTCGATCCCGATCCGATCGGTAATGGCGACACCGATGCGGCCGGTGCCGCCAAACTGGCGATAACCATCGCGCTCGGTGCCGTTCGCGGCCGCCGAAATGCCGTCGGTGCGCAGATAGCCCCCGGTCAACGCGCCGGACACGATCCCCGCTTTGCCCGACAGTGCGGCATTGGCGGACAGCGTCTGGTGCGCACCGTAATCCACGTTGAACCGCGCGGTCGGCGTATCGGTCGGCTGTGCGGTGACGATGTTGACCACGCCGCCGATCGCCTGGCTGCCCCACGGCACCGAATTCGGGCCGCGCAGGATCTCGACCCGGTCGATCGATCCGGCGAGCAGGCTGGCGAAATCGAACGCGCCGCCGGGCGAGGAGGGATCGTTCACCCGCACCCCGTCGATCAGCGTCAGCGTCTGACTGTCCTCCGCGCCGCGGATGCGCACCGCCGTCACCGCACCGATCCCGCCGTTACGCGATACCGTCACGCCGGGTGTGGTGGCGAGCAGATCGGACAGCACGACGGTCTGTCGGCGTTCGATCTCGGCGCGGTCGATCACCGTCACCGCCTGGCCGAGCTGATCGGCATGTTGCGGCACGCCCGCCGCCACGATTACGTCAGGTGGAACGCACTTGTCGGCGACCATGACGCAGCCGTTGGGTTGTCTGTCGCAATCGTCGGCCGGTGCGGCTTGCGCGTGCGCGGCGCTGGCCGAGAACAGCGCGGCGGTGGAGAATAACAGGATACGGAAATCGGTCATCGAATGCTCCTTCATCGAGGAGCCGACGGCACGGGCACGCGACGAAACGACGCGACACCCGGGCCGCGCGGCCCGGTTGATGTCGCTCGCTCGAAGGAATCCCCTCGTCCGCCCGGTGCACCCCGCCCGCGCAGTGGATCGACGTGGGACAGGCAGGTTTCCTGGCTCCCGGGTCATCGCTTGAGCACCTCGCCTTCCCAGATTCTCGCGAACCCAGTGGCTTGAATGAGGCGCCGGCTATCCGGTTACAGTTGCGGGGGCAGCACCGGCTTTGCGAGCTTTCGCCCGCGCACCGATTTCCCTTGGATCCCGTCTCCGGGAACCCGTCTCGTCGGCGTCCCTAGGCGCGCGCGGTAGCCGACGCAACCTCTGTGCCGAGCACGATCGACCGCGTGACCCCGATCGCGTCGAGAAACGCCGGATCGTGACTGACCACCAGCAGCGCGCCGTCGAATCCCGCCAGCACCGCCTCCAGCACCTCGATCGAATCGATGTCGAGGTGGTTGGTCGGCTCGTCGAGCATCAGCAGGTCAGGCACGACACCCGCCGACAGCGCGCAGGCGAGCGCGGCGCGCAACCGCTCCCCTCCGCTCAGCGTGTCCACCCGCTTCGTCGCGGTACGGTTACGGAACGCGAACCGCGCGGCAATTTCGTGCGCGTCGTGATCGGACAAAGCCGGGTTCAGCCTGCGCAGATTGTCGAGGATGCTCGTCGCCGGATCGAGCAGTGCCGCATGCTGGTCGAGCAGCGCCATGTGCGCGGGGCGAACCGGGGCCGACCCGCGCGTCGGCGCCAGATCGCCGGTGACGAGCGCCAGCACCGATGTCTTGCCCGATCCGTTTGGGCCGACCAGCGCAACCCGCTCCGGCCCCCGGATATCGAACGACAGCGGCCCCAGGATATGCCGATCGCCGCGCCGAAGCTCGACCGCCTCGAACCGTACCAGCACGCGGTGGCCGGGCAGGCCGGTCGACGGCAACCCGATCCGCAGCGGCGTGGTGATCTCCACCTTCTCGCGCGCCGCCGCCTCGGTCGATCGCGCCTCGGTCAGCAACCGATCGGCCAGATCGTTGCCCCGCCCGGCGCTGCGCTCGGCCCGGCCCTTTTCGGCGTCGAGGAACATCTTGTCGTCCGCTCCCTTGGCGCGCCACGCCCGGCCCGCCTTGTCGCGCCGCGCCTTCTTCTCCTGCTCGCGGCGCACCGCGCGCGACACCTGCCGTACCTCGT
>JALYTP010000127.1 GCA_030854225.1 Pseudomonadota bacterium | reverse complement strand
CGATCAGACTGATGGGAAAACGCTCTAGACCGGCAGCGTCACGTCCTCCGGCCGAGGCAGCTTCGTAAACAACGCACGATCATCCGGCCCGAACGCCCAGCGCCACAGCACGAGCCAATAGGCCAGGGCGATGGCGGGCACGCCGATCACCAGTTCGGCCCATTCGAGCTCGTGCGGCAGCGCGGTGAACAGCGACCCCGTGACGATCGCCGCCGCAATCGCGCCGAGCATCGGCCAGCGCCAGCCCGACACCCGCGCCTCGAGCAGATGCGCGAGGTAGGTCGATTTGATCACCGAGGTCAGCGTGACCGACACGAACAGTGCGATCGCCGGCGCCGCCGCCTGATAGATCGTCGGCCAGCCCAAGCGCTGGATCGCGACGACCAGCGCGATGCTGAGTGCGATCTGCACGCCGAGCATCGCGATCGAGATCATCAGATTGCGCAGGCGGACCATGTACACGAGCGCGCTTTCGCACACCGAACCGGTGGAAGCCGTCGCCTCGGCGGCGAGCAGGAACGCCATCGCCGCGGTGCCGGAGACGAATTGCGGGCCGAACGTGCCCATCACCGCTTCTCCCGGTATGCTCAGCATCAGCGCGAACCCGGCCTGCGCCGCCATGATCCAGAAGCCGACCTTGCGTACCTGGTCCGCCACCGCCGGTCGATCGCCGCGCGCCAGGCTTTCGGTGATGACCGGTCCCAGTATCGGGTCGAAACTGGTCTTGAGCTTGCCCGGAATGCTCGCGACCTGCTGTGCGGTCCAGTAGATGCCGACGATGCGCGGTTCGAACATCAGCGAGATGATCAGACGGTCGACATTGCGCGTCGACCATTCGAGCGCCTCCGCCCCCGCGAGCGGCGCGTTGCGGCGTACCAGCACCAGGGTACGGCCGGAATGCGGCCGCCATCCGCGCGGCCAGCCATAACTCTTCACGAACGGCACCGCGGAAGCAGCCAGCGCGAGCATCAGCGACAGCATATAGGCGAGGATCAACCCGTCATGCGGGAACAGTGGGAACAGCAACCCGGCGGCGATCGAGATCGTCCACGGCTCGATCACCGCGCGCGCGGTCACCGCCGCGCGGACATTGCGGCGATAGGCCAGCGCGGCGAGCATGATGTCGGCCCAGGCGCTGGCGACGATGACGCAGGGGAGCAGCCGCTCGGCCCCGGTATAGGTACTGCCGTGGTACATCCAGTCTGGAAAGGCGAGCAGCAGGCCGCTGGTGACGATCGAGGCGAGCAGTGAGACCATCAGGCAATCGAGCACGATGCCGCCATGCGGCCGATCGGTGGTCGACAGCGCCTGCGCCAGCCCGCGCTTCAGCCCGAAGGTGGCGAGCAACGCGGCGGCTTCGGTAAACAGCACCGCGCGCGCGAAGGTGCCGAGCCGTTCGGGCCCGTAAAGCCGCCCGGCGATGAACAGGAACGGCAACCGCGCGACGAGCCGCAACGCGAAGCCGGCCACGTTGGTGCGCCCGCCTTTCGCCAGCGCGGCGATATGCTCGTCGCGGATCGCCGCGTCGCTCAATGCGCGGCGCCCCAGCTTGCGCCGGTGCCGATCTCGACCGCCAGCGGCACGCTGAGCGTCAGCGCGGGCTCGGCGGCGGTGGCCATGACGCGCTCGACCACCGGCTTGGCCGCCGCGACCTCGGCCTCGGGCAGCTCGAACACCAGTTCGTCATGCACCTGGAGCAGCATGCGCGTGCCCGTCAGCCCGGCAGCGGCAAGCGCGGGTTCCATCCGCGCCATCGCGCGCTTGATGATGTCCGCGCTGGTGCCTTGGATCGGCGCGTTGATCGCGGCGCGTTCGGCGCCCTGGCGCTCGTGCTGGATCTTGGAATGGATGCGCGGGAAATGGCATTTCCGCCCGAACAACGTGGTGGTGTAGCCGGTTTCGCGCACGCTCTCGGTCGTCGCGGCGATATAGTTGCGGATGCCGGGAAAGCGCTCGAAATAGCGGTCGATCATCGCTTGCGCCTCGTCGACGCTGACGTCGAGCCGCCCCGCCAGCCCCCAGCGCGAGATGCCGTACAGGATCGCGAAGTTGATCGTCTTGGCGCGCCCGCGCGTGTCGCGGTTGACCTCGCCGAACAATTCCTGCGCGGTCATGTTGTGGATGTCGTGCCCCTGCGCGAACGCATCGCGCAATTGCGGCACATCGGCCATGTGCGCGGCAAGGCGCAGCTCGATCTGCGAATAATCGGCGGCGAGGATCAGGTTGCCCGGTTCGGCGACGAACGCGTCGCGAATCTGCCGCCCGGTTTCGGTGCGGATCGGGATGTTCTGCAGATTGGGGTCGGTCGACGAGAGCCGCCCGGTCTGCGCGCCGGTCAGGCTGTACGACGTGTGCACGCGCCCCGTCGCGGGGTTGATCTGTTCCTGCAAGGCATCGGTATACGTGCTCTTGAGCTTCGACAGCTGGCGCCAGTCGAGCACCTTGACCACCATCGCGCGGCCCTGTTCGTTGGGCGAATCCTTGTCGGCGGCGATCCGTTCGAGCTCGTTGACGTCGGTCGAATACACGCCCGATTTGCCCTTGCGCCCGCCCTTGATCCCCATCTTGTCGAACAGCACGTCGCCCAGCTGCTTGGGGCTGCCGATCGTGAACTTGAACCCGGCGAGCGCGTGTATCTCCTCTTCGAGCGCGAAAATCTGGTGCGCGAAGCTGGTAGAGAGATCGTGAAGCCTGGCCTGATCGACCTTGATCCCGTGGCGTTCCATCCGCGAGACGACGGCGGGCAGCGGCCGGTCGACCATCTCATAGACCCGCGTCACCTGCTCGGCCGGAAGGCGCGGCTTGAAGCGGCGCCACAACCTGAGCGTCACATCGGCATCCTCGGCGGCGTAGCGCGTCGCGGCCTTCAGGTCGATCTCGGCGAAACCGATCTGTTTCTTGCCCGTGCCGACGACGTCCTTGTACGCGATGCAGCTGTGCGACAGATGCGTCGCGGCCAGCTCGTCCATGCCGTGGCCGTGCAGGCCGGCATCGAGGTTGAAGCTCATCACGATCGTATCGTCATAGGGCGCAACGTTGATGCCCAGCCGCCCGAGCACGATCAGGTCGTATTTGAAATTGTGTCCGATCTTGAGCACTGCGGGGTCTTCAAGCAGCGGCTTGAGCTTTGCCAGCGCGATATCGCGGTCGAGTTGCGCGGGCCGTTCGGCAAACATGTCGGTGCCGCCATGCGCCAAGGGAATGTAGCAGGCGAGATTGGGGTGCAGCGCGAGCGACACGCCGACCAGATCGGCACGGGTGGCGTCGACCCCGGTCGTCTCGGTATCGATCGCGACCCAGCCCTGATGCCGCGCCACCGTGATCCAGCGATCGAGCGCGTCCTCGTCGACCACGGTTTCGTAACCGTCGTGATCGCACGGCGGGTCGTCGTCTTCCGCCACGCCGGGCAGACCGGGCGCGGGGTGGGCGACCGGTGCCTCTGCGACCGAGGCGAGTTTGGCGAGCAGCGACTTGAAGCCGTGATGATCGAGAAAGGCGTGGAGCGGCGCCTCGGGAATGCCCTTCAGTTCCAGATCGTCGAGCGGTTCTGGCAAGGGCGCGTCGCATTTCAGCGTCACCAGCACCTTGGACAGCCGCGCATTCTCCGCCTGCGCGATCAGATTGTCGCGCAATTTGCCCGGCTTCATGGCGGGTGCCGCCGCCAGCACCGCCTCGAGATCGCCATGCTCGTTGATCAGCTTCGACGCGGTCTTGGGCCCGACCCCGGTCACGCCCGGCACGTTATCGACGCTGTCCCCCATCAGCGCGAGCACGTCGCCGAGCTTGTCGGGCCCGACGCCGAATTTCTCCATCACGTGATCCGGCCCGAGCCGGCGGTTGTTCATCGTGTCGTACAGATCGACCGAGGGATCGGTCAGCAACTGCATCAGATCCTTGTCGCTCGACACGATCGTCACGGACCAGCCCTGTGCGAGCGCCGCCTGGGTATAGCAGGCGATGATGTCGTCCGCCTCCAGCCCCGCTTCCTCGATGCACGGCAGCGAAAAGGCGCGGGTCGCGTCGCGGATCATCGGGAATTGCGGCACCAGATCCTCTGGCGGCGGCGGGCGGTGCGCCTTGTATTGATCGTACAGCTCGTTGCGAAAGGTGTGGCTCGATTTATCGAGGATCACCGCCATGTGCGTCGGGCCGTCCGCTCTATTCAGCTCGTCGACCAGCTTCCACAGCATCGTGGTATAGCCGTACACCGCGCCGACCGGCTCACCATGCTTGTTGGTCAGCGGCGGGAGGCGGTGATACGCGCGAAAGATATAGCCGGAGCCGTCGACGAGATAGAGATGGGGCATCGGCGCAGGAAATAGCAGCGCTGTTCGCTCGCGGCGAGCAGGGATTTGCAACGGTGGCGCCATCGACCTCGCAGCCTGACATGGACAGCCTCATCGCGACGGATGCCCGGTGCCGAATGACAGCGCGGATTTAACCTTCGCGCGATATGGAAGGCGCCATGTTGCGCGTGCTGACCCTGTCGACGCTGTTCCCCGATGCGACACGTCCCAATTTCGGCGTGTTCGTCGAGCGGCAGACGCTCGGACTGGCGGCGCATTCCGGGGTCGAACTGCGCGTCGTCGCACCGATCGGGTTGCCGCTATGGCCGCTGCGGCGCGTCGCGCGCTTTGCCCGGCTTGCCGATGTGCCGAAATGTGAGCGGTGGAAGGGGATCGACGTGTGCCGCCCGCGCTTCACCGCGTTGCCCGGCACGAGCGGGCGCTTTCACGTCGCCGGCCTCGTCCGCGCGCTGACGCCGCTGATCGCCGACATCCGCCGCGATTTCGCGTTCGACGTGATCGACGCGTCGTTCTTCTTTCCCGATGGCCCCGCCGCCGTCGCGCTCGGACGTCATTTCGGTGTGCCGGTGTCGATCAAGGCACGCGGCGCCGATATCCACCATTGGGGACACGCGCCCGGCACGGCGGCGCAAGTGGTCGCGGCGGGACAGCAAGCGGACGGCCTGCTCGCCGTGTCGGAGGCGATGAAGGCCGACATGGCGGCGATCGGCATGCCGGCGGCGCGCATCCGCGTGCACCATACCGGCGTCGATCTCGATCGGTTCTCGCCGGTCGTCGACCGCGCGGTGGCAAAGGCGGCGCTTGGCGTCGCGGGGCCGTTGATCGTGTCGCTCGGCGCGCTGATCGCGCGCAAGGGGCACGACGTGGTGATCGATGCGGTCGCCGCGCTGCCCGGCGTTACGTTGCTGATCGCCGGCGAAGGCCCGGAGCGCGGCGCGCTGACCGCGCGGATCGCGGCGCACGGCGTGGGGGAACGGGTG
>JALYTP010000126.1 GCA_030854225.1 Pseudomonadota bacterium | reverse complement strand
CGCGCGCGCTGTCCGCATCGTCCGCGACGATCAGCGCCGGCGCACCCGCGCCATAGGTCATGTTCATCGGCTCGCTCATGCCAACCGCCCCTGTTTCTGCTGCCTGATGCGCAAAATACGCAATTCGTCACAATAGTTTACTTGCAACGCATCCGGAACGGACCCGGGTTTTGGCGCAGCGCTCGCAATCCCCCGGCGGTGCGATCGCGATCTCATCCGCAATGGAGGTAAAAACCGCCCCGATCCGGCGCGATCGCCATCAGCGGTGCCGCTCCGCCGTGTTCGCCTCAATCCAGCGCCTTGACGATCTCCTCGACCATCTTCTTCGCGTCGGCGAGCAGCATCATGGTGTTGTCGGCGTAGAACACGTCGTTGTCCACCCCGGCATAGCCCACGCCGCCCATCGATCGCTTGATGAACAATACGGTTTTCGCCTTGCCCACGTCGAACACCGGCATGCCGTAGATCGGCGACGATTTGTCGGTCTTGGCTGCCGGATTGACCACGTCGTTGGCGCCGATGACGAAGGCGACGTCGGTCTGCGCGAATTCGCTGTTGATATCCTCCAGCTCGAACACTTCGTCATACGGCACGTTCGCCTCGGCGAGCAGCACGTTCATGTGCCCCGGCATGCGCCCGGCGACGGGGTGGATGGCGTATTTCACGCGCACGCCTTCGGCCTTCAGCTTGTCGCCCATTTCGCGCAGGACGTGCTGCGCCTGCGCCACCGCCATGCCGTAGCCGGGGATGATGATGACCTGTTCGGCCTGGCTCATCAGGAACGCCGCATCCTCGGCCGATCCGCGCTTCCACGGGCGTTGCTCCTTCGCCTCGCCGCCGCCCGCATCCGCCGTCGCGCCGAACCCGCCGGCGATCACCGAGATGAAACTGCGGTTCATCGCGCGGCACATGATGTAGCTGAGGATCGCGCCCGACGATCCGACCAGAGCGCCGGTGATGATCATGGCGGTGTTGTGCAGCGTGAACCCCATCGCCGCCGCGGCCCAGCCCGAATAGGAATTGAGCATCGAGACGACGACCGGCATGTCCGCCCCGCCGATCGGGATGATGAGCAGGAAGCCGATCGCGAAGCTGAGCGCGGTCACCGTCCAGAACACCCACGGCGCCTGATCCTGCGTGAAATAGGCGATCAGTACGAGGATGCCGGTCAGCACCGCCAGGTTGATGACGTGGCGCCCCGGCAGCATGATCGGCTTGCCGCCCATGTTGCCGTTGAGTTTCAGGAACGCGATCACCGAGCCGGAGAAGGTGATCGCGCCGATCGCCACACCCAGCCCCATCTCGATCCGGCTGACCTGGTGGATCGCGACGAACGGCTGGCCGATCATCGGGATGACCAGATCGCCGATCCCGAACGCCAGCGGGTTGAGGAACGCCGCACCGGCGACCAGCACCGCCGCCAGCCCGACCAGCGAGTGGAACGCGGCGACGAGTTGCGGCATGTCGGTCATCGCGATGCGCCGCGCGGTGGTGATCCCGATCGCCGCACCGATGACGATGGCGACGAGGATTTCCGCAATAGTGGTGAGATCCGGCAGTAGCTGAAGTCCGTGCTCGATTGCCGCCGCCGAATGACCATAAGGATTGAGCGCCATCGGCACATGCGTGACCAGCGTCGTCGCCACCGCGATGGTCATCCCCGCCATGCCGAAGCGGTTGCCGCGCTGGCTCGAGGTCGGCGACGACAGTCCGCGCAGCGCTAGGATGAAGCACATTCCCGCGACCAGATAGGCCAGGGCCGCCCAGGGGTTCACCGATACGTGTTCCATGTTTCCCCTTCTACGCCATCCCCGCGAAGGCGGGGATCCATCGCTCCACCAGCGCCAACCGCACCATGGACTCCCGCCTTCGCGGGAATGACGACCCTAATGTTTCACGGCCGCCGGCCGATCCTTCTTCTTGTACATCGCCAGCATTCGCGCGGTGACCGCGAAACCGCCGAAGATGTTGACGCTGGCCAGCGTTACGGCGAGCAACCCGAGCCATTTGGAGGTCGCCCCCGCCCCGCCGATCCCACTCGCCGCCGCCGCGATCAACGCGCCGACGATGATCACGCTCGAGATCGCATTGGTCACCGCCATCAGCGGCGTGTGCAGCGCCGGGGTGACCGACCAGACGACGTAATAGCCGACGAAACAGGCCATGACGAAGATCGACAGGATGCTGATGAAGTCCATGCGGGCGCCCCTCAATGATCCAACCGAATCTTCACACTCTTCACACGCTCGCGCGCTTTTTCGCAAACCCGATCAGCAACGGCGCGATCACCCTTTTCCTGTGACACATCGTCGCGCTGTAGGACAGTCCGGTCACGCCTCCAGCAGCCGCGCGCTCACGACCTTGCCGCCCTGCGTGAGCCGCACCGCGTCGCCGATCTCCGCGTCGAGCACGGGCTTGCCGGCGTCCTTGTCCCAGAAGGTCGACAGGAAATTGTAGAGGTTGCGCGAAAACAAGGCCGAGGCGTCCGCCGCCAGCCGGCCGGCGACGTTCCTGTGGCCGACGATCTTCACGCCGTGGACCGTCGCCACCTCGCCCGCGACCGCGTGCTCGACATTGCCGCCCGCCTCGACCGCCAGGTCGACGATCACGCTGCCCGGTTTCATGCTGGCGATCTGCGCGTCCGAAATCAGCCTCGGCGCGGGGCGGCCGGGGATCAGCGCGGTGGTGATGACGATATCCTGCTTGGCGATGTGCGCCGATACCAGTTCGGCCTGCGCCTTTTGATATTCGGGGGACATTTCGGTCGCGTAACCGCCCGATCCCTCGCCCTCGATCCCCGCGACATTCTCGACGAACACCGGCTTCGCGCCGAGGCTCAATATCTGTTCCTTCGTCGCCGAGCGCACGTCGGTGGCGGAGACCTGCGCGCCCAATCGCCGCGCGGTGGCGATCGCCTGGAGGCCGGCGACGCCGACGCCCATCACGAAGCATTTGGCCGCACTGATCGTCCCCGCCGCGGTCATCATCATCGGGAAGGCGCGACCATATTCGGCCGCCGCATCGAGCACCGCCTTGTACCCGGCGAGGTTCGCCTGGCTCGACAATATATCCATCGATTGCGCGCGCGTGATGCGCGGCATGAATTCCATCGCCAGCGCCTCGAACCCGGCGGCGGCATAGGCATCTACCCGCGCGCGCGCCTGTTCTCCGGCGCCGAACGGATTGAGCCCGGCGACGATCCACGCGCCCGGATTGACGCCCGTCAGATTCGCCGGATCGGGGCCCTGCACGCCGAGGACGATGCCCGCGCCCTTCAGCGTCGCGGCGCGCGGGCCGACGCTGGCGCCGGCGGCGGCATAATCGGCGTCGGCGCAGGATGCCCCCGCGCCCGCCCCGCTTTCGATCGCGACCTCCGCGCCCAGCGCGATGAACTTCTTCACCGTTTCGGGCGTGGCGGCGACACGGTGTTCCCCCGCCGCCTGTTCCTTGAGGATCGCGATCTTCAAGCGTGCATTACTTGTGCGAGATCAGCCAGATCACCAGCCCGGCGATGATCAGGCAACCGAGGGCGCCGTATTTGAACAGCGCCATCACCGAATTGTACGTCTGCTCGTGCGGCTTCATGTTCGTGTGGTCCGCCATGCGGTAATTCCCCGTCCTCGTCTCGTTGTTCGCGCCAGCTTAGCCGGGGCGTCGGGCGCGCTCAAGCCCCGTACCTTGCCGCGCGGTGCCGTGCGCGGCTTAAGGGCGCTTTTACCCCTCCGCCTTTATGACGGGCGCCAGACCCCATGACGAAAAGATCGGACACCATAAGGGCATGACGCGCAACGGACAGCGCCTGCTGATGCTGATCGACGACGAGCCGGCGCAACGCCGCCTCGTCGCGGCCATCGCCGCGCGTCGCGGCTGGCGCGCCGTGTTCGCGAACGACGCCGAGATGGCGATCGCGATGCTCGGCACACAGGACGGGATGCAGCTCGATGCGATCCTGCTCGATCACTGGGCGGCAGAGGCCGATGCCAGCGCGTTGATCGGCGAATTGCGCGCGCGCCGCCCCGCGCTCCCCATCCTGATGCTCACCGCGAACAGTTCGGTGGCGCAGGCGGTCGGCGCGATGCGCAGCGGGGCGACCGATTTCCTGGTCAAGCCGCTGGCGCCCGAACGCCTGCTCGCCGCGCTCGACGCTGCGGTCGCGGGCAAGGCGGCGGGCGAATTGCGCCCGCTGTCCGAGAAGATTCCCGCGCTGCTGGCCTTCGACGAGATCGTCGGCTCGGCCCCCGAATTCCGCGCCGCGCTCGCCATCGCCGCCAAGGCCGCGCGCGCGCGCGTGCCCGTGCTGCTCGAAGGCGAAAGCGGCGTCGGCAAGGAAGTCGTCGCCGAGGCGATCCATGCCGCCTCCCCGCGCGGCAAGAAGCCGATGATCGCGGTCAATTGCGGCGCGATCCCGTCCAATCTGGTCGAAAGCGAGCTGTTCGGCCACGAAAAGGGCGCCTTCACCGGCGCGTTCGAGCGCAAGGTCGGCCGGTTCCAGGATGCCGATGGCGGCACACTGTTCCTCGACGAGATCGGCGAGATGCCGCTCGACGCGCAGGTCAAGCTGCTCCGCGTGCTGCAATCGGGCGAGATCCAGCCGCTCGGCGCGCGCCACCTGCGCGAGGTCGACGTGCGCGTGATCGCCGCGACCAACAAGCGCCTGATCGAGGAGGTCGAGGCCGGGCGCTTCCGCGAGGATCTGTATTACCGGCTGAACGTCGTCCAGGTGACGATCCCCCCCTTGCGCGATCGCACCGGCGACATCCCCGCGCTCGCGCGTCATTTGCTCGCGCGGGTGGCCGAACAGCCCGGGCTGCGTCCGCTCGGCATCACCGATGCGGCGCTGGCGCTACTGGGGCGCTACGATTGGCCGGGCAACGTGCGCCAGTTGCAGAACGCGTTGTTCCGCGCCGCCGTGCTGTGCGACGGCGCGGCGCTGACCGAAGCCGATTTCCCGCAGATCGCCGCCTTGGGCGAACAACGCCATGCCGGGATGCGCACCGGGCCGGCGGCGATGGCGACCTCGGGCGGGGTCACGCTGTTCCACGCCGACGGCAATCTACGCGCGCTCGACGAGATCGAGGCCGACGTGATCCGCCTCGCCATCGGCCATTATCACGGCCGCATGACCGAGGTCGCCCGGCGACTGGGTATCGGTCGCTCGACGCTCTACCGCAAGCTGGGCGAGCTGGGGATCGACAACGCGGCGTAGCGAAGGCGCGGCCACGTCCGCGCCGGTACGCGAAGCGCAGCGCAAGCCCGGACGGCGGACGGCAACGCCGATCCGGCCGACGCCGGCTTTGCCGGCGGCGCGTATCCCGATCTAACCTCCGACCAGCGCCCGATCCCGGAGCT
>JALYTP010000003.1 GCA_030854225.1 Pseudomonadota bacterium | reverse complement strand
ACCAACGGCTCAATCGGACGACCCTTCGAAAATGCGCTAGCCATCAACGCCTCCCTCTCGGAAAACACCCTATACAATGTAACTTACTTCAGTTCCAGATGACTAGCCTTCGATCAGATAGGTGCGCAAATCAACGAGCTCATGCAGGCGCAAGAAATCCTGCTTCGCCGGGCAGATCGGAACTCGGCCATGGCGTTTTCGATCCCTTGCTTTCCATCAGCACTGAGCGCGCCGCGCTGGCGCCCCATCAAAAACCGATCGGTGATCATCATCGTCTCCTCGGCATTCCAACGCCTCAGGACCGGGAAGGTCGCGTTGGACACTGGGAGTTCGCATTGGGCGATGTTAGGGTTTCGGGGAGGTTCGCGGGGACGCTCGACGACATAAAGTTCTATCGATCATGCAGCTTTCTCATTAGCCGCCGACAGCCGGGAAATTCATCTCGTGTTCTGGGATGACGCTGGCATGTTCGGTGAGCCGGCGGGTCTCGAATACGTGCATGGCCAGAGTCGTGGCTGGCTTCGCCACTTTTCGATAGGGAGATAGACGGTGACTGCAACGGTGCTCACGATATTACTCGTTCTGTTCTCGGCGCATTCGCTGATCAAATTCGGGTTCTTTTTCGTGCTGGGCTACACCCGGCGTCGCAAGGCGCTGGATAAGGCGTATGCGGGCCGGACTTCGGCGACCGGCCGCTCGGATGTCTTCCTGGTCGGCACCGTGCTCCTCCTGGTCTGCCTGCTGGCGCTCAACGACGGCGAGCCGCGCAGCTTTCTCACGGGGCTTCTCGTGGGCGCCACACTTATCCAGGTCTATTTCCACCGTTTCTCTGTCCCGCTGACCCCGTCGGAGGCGCCACCTGAACCGGTTTCGCCGATCAAGACCATGTCCTACGCCATCCAGGCGGACCCCGCCCGGCCATGGGTGGAGATCGTCATCCTCGCCGTCCTGATCCTGGCCTCGGTCGTCGGGCTTGTCCGGCACGGCATCTGAAAGGCGCTTCTCGAATCGGCGCAGGGCGAGCATGGCAGTCGCCAGTATCGCCGCTCTTGCGCGGTTCCGCAGGCGCTCGCTCGAGGGTGGTGGAGACAGTGCCGTCGACGCCGGACTCAGCTCGAACAGAAGCGTTGGATACGTTCGCAGGCGTCTTCCAGAATATCGTCGCTCGCCGCGCAGGATATGCGAAAGAAAGGCGACAGGCCAAATGCCGCCCCGGGCACCACGGCGACTCCCGTCACATCGAGCAATGCGGCCGCGAAATCCTCATCGCCCTGGATCACCTGGCCGTTCGGGGCTCGCTTGCCGATCAGGCCCCGGCAGCAGGCGAAGACGTAGAATGCTCCCTCGGGCGTGAAGCAGTCGATGCCGGGCGCCAGACCCAGCATCGACAGAACAAGATCGCGACGGCGTTCGAACAGCTTGGCGTTGACCGCTATCGAGCCCTGCGGGCCGCCAAGGGCCTCGACCGCCGCCCACTGTGAAACGGACGAGGGATTGGACGTCGTTTGGCTCATGACTTTGGCCATCGATGCGATCAGCGCCTCCGGGCCGCCAGCATAGCCGATCCGCCAACCAGTCATGGCATAGGCTTTGGACACGCCGTTCAGCGTCAGCGTGCGATCGAAGAGGCGTGGCTCCACCTGCGCGATCGTGCAAAACTCAATTCCTCCGAAAACGATATGCTCGTACATGTCGTCGGTCAGGATCAACACCTGCGGATGGCGCAGCAGAACCTCGGCGAGCGCCGCCAGCTCTGTGCGGGTATAGACAGCGCCCGAAGGGTTCGACGGGGAATTGAGGAGCAACCACCTGGTGCGCGGCGTGATCGTCGCGTCGAGGTCCGCTGGCTGGACCTTGAACTTTTGCCGGGCGGTGGTGGGCAGAATGACCGCCTCGCCGCCGATCAAGCGGACGATGTCAGGATAGGATACCCAATAAGGCGCTGGAATGAGCACCTCGTCACCCGGTGACAGCGTCGCCAGCAAGGCATTGTAAATCACCGGTTTGCCGCCGGGGGAGACGTTGATCTGCGACGGTGAGTAGCGAAGTCCGTTTTCCCGTTCGAACTTGGCGCAGATCGCGGCCTTCAGCGCCGGAATCCCGTCGACATCGGTGTATTTCGTCTTGCCGTCGCGAATCGCCTTGATCGCCGCCTGTTTGATGTTGTCCGGCGTGTCCATGTCCGGCTCCCCCGTCACCAGGGACAGGATATCGCGACCGCTCGCGCGCAACTCGCGCGCCCTGCGCGCCAGCGCCACCGTCGCCGATACACGAACGCGGCCAAGCGCTTGGGATTGCAAATGCAACGGCTTTCCAATCGCGGTTCATCGTTTGCCGGCGCCGGGACGCCGAGGGACAGTCGAATATCCGGCATAATCTATATTGTCAACAATATAGATTATATGTTATACAATACTCTCTCATCTGGAGGCGACGCATATGGTTCGGGCGACAGCGCAACATGCTTCATGGATGGCCTCCCTGCTGCGGCTGGGGTCGGCCACCCTTCATGAGGCGCAAGGCCAAACGGGCGCCCTTGCCGCCGCCATCAAGCCATTGGCGCCGACCGTCCGGCTTGCCGGTCCCGCGCTGACGGTGGACGCGAAGCCGGGCGACAATCTCGTCATTCATCACGCGCTTACGGTCGCCAGACCGGGCGATGTGCTCGTGGTCGATGCGAAGGCGTATGTCGATGCCGGGCCATGGGGCGACATCCTGACGCTGGCGGCGCAAAGCGCGGGCATTGCGGGGTTGGTCATCGATGGCGCCGTCCGTGACAGCGACTCGATCCTGGCGATGGGATTTCCGGTGTTCAGCCGCGGCCTGTCGATCCGCGCCGCGCAGAAGAACCAGCCCGGACACGTCAATGTGCCGATCATTTGCGGCGGCGTTGCGATCGCCCCGGGAGACTGGGTGATGGGGGATCGGGACGGCGTCGTCGCCATCCCGTTGCACAATGTCCCGTCGGTCATCGCGGCGGCGGACGATCGCGAGGCCGCCGAGGTCGCGCTTCGACAGGGCATCGCATCGGGCAAATCGACGGTGGAGCTGCTTGGTCTGGACGCTTCGCTGCGGCGGGTGGGCTTGTTGCAGGATCGCGCCTGACGCGTTCGCCGGACCGCGCCGCTCCTTAACGGAGCGCGCGATCGACGGGCGGAATTCGCGCGCCGGGATACCAGGTTCGCGGCACGCGCTTTTCGTCGAGTTCGATCACGAGGTCCGCCGGTTTGCTTCGATGCATCCAGCGGGTGAGGCGTTCATAGTGGGAAATGAACCGTTCCAGTTCGGCGCCGCGCATGCGCGAGTGGGCACCACTGCGCGAGGGAAGACCCGCTTCCTGTTCCGCGCGCCATTCGTGAACGATCTCGAACGATGGTGCGCACAGCAATACGCACAGATCCAGTTTTGCGAACAGCCGTCGATAGCGGCCGCGAAGCTGCTGATTGACATGGCCTCGCCAACCCCCGTCGGGATCTTCCAGGCGCTCCAGTTCATTCACGGGCGCAACCAGATCGCGCGCCGGCTGCGCGCGCGCGCCTACGCACCATCCTTCGACAAGCACGATGTCGATGGGGCCCTGGACGTGCGGGCATTCGCGCTCGGGCACGCGGTCGTCCTCGATCTTGTCGAACGCCGGCACGATCGTCGGCGCGACGCGGTGCCGATCGTGCAGGCGGGCCAGCGTGCGGCGCATCAGGCCGATGTCATGGGTGCCGGGAACCCCCCTCGTCGCCAGCAACAAATGAACGTCACGCGCCAGCGCAGCCCGCTCGCTTTTGCGCAGGTAGAAATCGTCGAGCGACAAAACGGCCGCCCTCCGCCCGATCGCGGTCAGCGCCTGCGCCAGTTGACCCGCCATCGTCGATTTGCCGCTGCCTTGCGGTCCGCAGAGCCCGACCGATATCGGCTGCCGCGCGGCGGCGTGTCGCCGCGCGATCAGGTCGCATAGGAGAGCATGACAATCGTTTCTTGCCGATGCCGGATCCGCGAAAGACCGGGGGGCCAGGTCGCCGTTCCCGTCCACCGGCGTCACGCGACCAGATCATGGGGAGGCTGGCCAGCGACGATCGCGTCGATATTGGCCAGCACGCGCATGCCCATCGCGACGCGTGTCTCTTCGGTCGCGCTGCCGAGATGCGGGAGCAGCACGACATTTTCGAGCCGCCGGAGCGCATCGGGGACGTGCGGCTCGTCTTCATAGACATCGAGCCCGGCCCCCGCGATGTCGCCTCGCCTCAACGCGGCGATCAGCGCGCCCTGGTCGACGATTTCGCCACGCGCCGTATTCACCAGGATGGCAGTGGGCTTCATCAGCGACAACAAGCGGGCGTCGATCAGGCCGCGATTGGCGGCGATTCCGGGCACATGCAGCGAAATCACGTCCGCCTGCGCGAAGAGTAGATCGAGCGGGACATGCTGCGCGGCGAGCGCCTGCTCTACGCCATCCGACGCGCGGCGACGAGCCGCGTAGACGATGGTCATGCCGAAACCGGCGCGCGCGCGCCGGGCGGTCGCCTGGCCGATCCGTCCAAATCCCACGATGCCCATGGTCTTTCCGGACAGCCGGGTGCCCAGAAGCTGGGTGGGCGCCCAGCGGGTCCAGCTTCCGTTCCGCACGATCCTTTCTCCCTCGCCCGCACGGCGCGCGCACATCAGGGCGAGCATCATCGCGAGATCGGCTGTGTCATCGGTCAGGACATCGGGCGTGTTGGTGACGAGAAGGCCGGCGGATGCACATGCCGCGAGATCGATATGACCGGTGCCCGCGCCGAAGTTGCACAGCGCCTTCGTCCGTAACGATGCCCCGCCGAGCATGGCGGCATCGATCCGATCGGTCACGGTGGGGCAGACGATATCGAAACGCGTCAGCGCTTCGACGATCGCCGCCCGGTCCATCGCCGCGTCGGTTCGATTGAACGACATGCGGCATTTTTCGGACAAGGCCGCTTCGACGTGATGCGGCCAGCGGCGGGTGAGGAGCACCGACGGGGGGGTCACGCGGCCGGACCACCGACGGGATCTGAAGGGTGCATTTCATGCCACCCGGTTATTCGCTGATACGCCGCCGCCAGTTCCAAAAGACGCTCATCCTCCCCTCGACGCCCGACCAGTTGCATTGACAGCGGCAGGCCGTCCGAATTGAACCCCGTGCAGAAAACGATCGCCGGATGCCCGGTGACATTGAAGATCAGCCGAAACGACCCGTCGCCGGATCGGCGAAAGGCCTGCGCATCGTCGAGCAGCGGCGCCGCGCCAAAGGTGATCGGCGTGGCGATCACGTCGCATCGGGCGAACATGGCGTCGACTTGCCGACCGAGGTGTTCCGCGCGCCGCACCGCGCCTTCATAGTCGTCATCATCGATCTCCGCCCCCATCGACAGCCGACGACGCGTCGTTTCGCCATAGAGATGAGGCGCGCGCTCCAGCCGCGTCCGGTGGGTAACATAGGCCTCGCGCTGCAGAATCGTCGCGCCAATGTCGCGGCCGAGCGCGAAATACGGAAAATCCACCAGCGCAAGCGGGCAACCGAGCGAACCCAGCGCGGACACAGCCATGGTCATCGCATCCGCCACATCCGTGTCGATGGCGACATCCAGCGTTCTGGGGTCCACGACGCCGATCGCGCTGCCTGCGAACGATCCGATCCCGGTGTCCGTCAATCCCGCAAAGAGCAGGCCGCAGTCCCGGGCGGAGCGTGCCATCGGCCCGATCGTGTCGAGCGTGGGCGAGAGGGGCAGTACGCCCTCCCCGCTAACCCGCGCCGCCGTCGGCTTGAGGGCAACCCCGCCGCAATAGGCCGCCGGCGCGCGCACCGATCCGCCGGTGTCGGTGCCCAGCGTCAGGGGAACCAGCCCGGCGGCCAACGCCACCGCGCTGCCGCTGGACGATCCGCCCGCGGTCCTCCGTCGGTCCCACGGATTGCCGGGCGATGGCCAGGGGGCGTCATCCAGTGGTGACCCGATGCCGAATTCCTCAAGCGCGAGCTTGCCGATATAGATCGCCCCCTGCCGCTGGAGCCGGCGCACCGCCGTCGCCGTCTTTGTCGCGATCTTGGCGGCGACGCGCGAATGCGCGGTGGTGGCGACGTTCTGCACGTCGATCAGATCCTTCACCGCGAACGGCAAACCGTGGAGCGGTGGAAGCGGCCGGCCTTGCCGGCGGCGCTCGTCCGCGCACCGCGCGGCGCCGATCGCGAGATCGGGAGAGAGGGCGAGAAAGGCGTGGATCAGCGGATCGAGGCGTCCGATCCGGTCGATCAGCGCCGAGACATATTCAACAGCGCTGAACTCGCCGCGTTCCAGCGCCGCGCGTGCCGCCGTGGCCTCGAGGAACGCCATCTCGTCACCGCGGATCATCGCCTTGCCCTTGCCTATCGCGCTTGGCGAAGCGGGCGAAAGAAGGCGCGAATATCCCCCGCCAGCAACGCCGGTTGTTCCCACGCGGCAAAATGCCCGCCGCGGGGCAGTTCGGTCCAGTGGACGATGTTGAATGCCCGCTCGGCCCACGCGCGCGGGGGCATCGGCAATTCGCGCGGCAGGTGGACGATGCCACACGGCGGGGCAATCCGCTGGCCCGCCTTCAGGTGCAGGGGATGCTCTCTCGATTCGCTGTAAAAACGCATCGCCGAGTGCGCCGTCCCGGTGAGCCAATGCAGCATGATGTCGGTGATCATCTCGTCCTTGCTGAGCGCTTCGTCCGGCTCCGATCGGCAGTCGCTCCAGCGTTGGAACTTCTCGATATACCATGCGGCGAGCCCAACCGGCGAATCGGTCAACGCATAGGCCAGGGTGAGTGGCCTGGTCGCCTGGATCGCGATATACGCGCCCTCCGCATCCGCCCAGGTGGCGACACGCTCCAGATATTCTTCTTCCGTCGCGCTGAGCGGCGGGTCGTCCGGGCTCATCGCCGGCCTGAACCGCGTCGAAAGATAATTGAGGTGGAGGCCGAGCACCCGGTCGGCGTGCTGGAGCGCGGTGGCCGCGCTGATCCACGAACCCCAATCGCCCCCCTGAAGCCCGAACCGGGGATAATTCAGCCGGGTCATGAGCTTGGCCCACAGATCGGCCACGGCGAACACGCTGGTCCCGCGTTCCGTCGGGCGGCTCGAAAAGCCATAACCCGGAATCGAGGGCGCGATGACCGTGAACGCATCGGCGGGATCGCCACCGTGGGCTGCGGGATCGGTCAGGAGCGGGATGATTTTCAGCATCTCCGCCACGCTGCCGGGCCAGCCGTGCGTGAGGACCAGCGGAACGGGATCGGGCCCGCGCCCCTGTTGGTGGATGAAGTGGATGCGGTGGCCGTCGATCTCGGTCACGAATTGCGGCAAGGAATTCAGATGACGTTCGTGGACGCGCCAATCATAGCGTGTCAGCCAATATTCAACGAAGCCTTCATATAGTCGACCGGCGGCCCGTAATGCCAGGGATCCGCTCGCACTTCGTCGGGCCAGATGACGCGTTTCAACCGCTCGTCGAGGTCGTGCAGGGCGGCCGGGTCGGCGTCATATTGGAAGCGCTCGATCGTCGCGGTGCTCATCAAGCGCCCTCCCGCCTTGTGCATTGGTGAAACTAATCTATCATTGCAAGCGTTATTGTTGACAATCATATGAAGGATGTCGGCACTTTGTCAAGCACGACGATCGGCGGCGTTGAAAGCGCGCGCGCGAAACTGGAAGAAATGATTCTGTCGGGAAAGATGCAGCCGGGCGACCGGCTCAACGAACTGGCGCTTGCGTCGAGCTTCGGCATCAGCCGCTCGCATCTTCGCGAGGCAGTCCGCGCGCTGGAAGAGGCGCGGCTGGTCGATGTCGTGGCGAACCGGGGCGCACAGGTCAGGAAGCTCGATCTCGCCAACGCACTGGAGCTTTTCGACGTTCGCGCGGGGCTGGCGCGGTCGGCGGGCAGGCTGGCCGTGCTGCGCGCTAGCCGGCAGCTGATAAAGGAAATCCAGGCCACTCACCGGCGGCTCGGGGTTGCCGCATCGAGCGGCGACATGGCAAAGTTTCGCGATCACAATGCCCGCTTCCATGCCTTGCTCATGGAGGCCGCCGCGAACGAGCGCCTGAGTGAGATGGACCTGGCGGTTCGCAACGAGCTGCAGCTCTACATTCGCCGCAACATCAGCAGCGAGGCGCAGCTCCGCCTGTCATGCGAAGAACATGACCGGATCGTCGCGGCATTGCTTGCGGGCGATAGTGATGCGTGCGGCGCGGCATTCGAGCGGCACATCCTCAACGGCAAGCGGCGATTGACCGACAGCGCCCCGATTGGCGCATCCCCCGACTGACGGCGAGCGAGGAGGGGGGGGGGAAATCCTCTGGCCGACGATCAACAAGTCCCGCCCCAGCCCGCATTCGCGCTCTAGCCAGAATTTCTGAGCGCGGTCGCGATGGCGTTGATGGAGAGCAATATGCCCTCGCCGATGCGCGGATCGTCTTCCCCCGCGCGGTGGCGTTTCATCAGTTCGATCTGGAGCAGGTTGAGCGGCTCGATATAGGGCAGGCGGAGCCGGATCGACGCATCGAGCGCGGGGTGCTTTTCGAGCAGGTGCGACTGACCAGTGGCCGCGAGCAGCCCGTCATGCGCCTGTTGCCAGCCGCCCCGGATGCGCGGGAAGATCGCGGCGGCCAGCGCGCGATCCTCGACGAGATCGGCATAGCGGGCGGCGATCCCCATGTCGGCCTTGGCGATGACCTGTTCCATATTGGCGAGCGTCGCGGCGAAGAACGGCCAGCCTTGCGCCATCTCGACGAGCAGCGCCTTGTCCTCGAACCCCGCTATCGCCTGCCCCACACCGTGCCAGCCGGGCAGCATCACGCGCGCCTGCGCCCAGCTGGACACCCAGGGGATGGCGCGCAGATCCTCGATCCGGTCGCTTTTCGTGCGGCTCGCGGGGCGGCTGCCGATGTTGAGACCGGCGATCTCGGCGATCGGAGTCATCTGGCGGAAGAAGGTGCGGAAACCGTCCGTGCCGTAGACGAGGTCGCGGTATGCCGTGAACGCGGCGCCCGACAGCGGGTCCATCGCAGCGCCGAAGCGCGCGGTCTCGGCGGGCGAGAGCGCGGGCGGCTCGAGCGTCGCGAGCAACGTTGCCGCCGCCATCGCCTCGAGATTGACCGCCGCACTTTCGCGCGTGCCGTATTTACCCGCGATCACCTCGCCCTGTTCGGTGATGCGGATGCGGCCCTGCACCGTCCCCGGCGGCTGCGCGCGGATCGCGGCGAAGGCCGATCCGCCCCCGCGCCCGACCGCGCCGCCGCGGCTGTGGAACAGCTGCATCCCGACCCCGGCCGCCTCGAACACCGGCCGGAGCGCGGTCGAGGCCTTGGACAGCCCCCAGGTCGAGGCGAGATAACTGCCGTCCTTGTTCGAATCCGAATAGCCGATCATCACTTCCTGCACGCCGCGCGCCGTGGTGATCGCGCGCACCTCGGGCAGCGCGAACCACTCGGTCATGATGCCGGGCGCAGCCTCGAGATCGCCGATCGTCTCGAACAATGGCACCGCCATGATCGCGGCTTCGGGCGTGGCGCCGGGGCGATAGAGGCCAGCCTCCTTGAGCAGGACGTGCACCTCGAGCAGGTCGGAGACCGACTGCGCCATCGAGACGACATATTGCGTGATGCAGGCCGCACCATAGGTTGCATGCGCAACGGCGGCGGCGCGGACGATGGCAAGTTCGGACGCGGTCTCGTCCGAATAAGTCGCGAACGGGCTGGCGAGCGGGCGCGCGTTGGACAGTTCGTGGCGCAACAGCGAGACGCGCTGCGATTCGGACAGCGCGGCATAGTCGCGCTCGACCCCCGCGACGGTGAGCAATTCCGCGACGACGCGTTCGTGTACCGCGCTGTTCTGGCGCAGATCGAGCGTGGCGAGGTGGAAGCCGAAAATCTCGACCGAGCGGATCAGCCGCCCGAGCGCGCCACCCGAGGCGAGCGCGCCGCCCCCGCCAGCATCGGCACCGCGCAGCCCATGCGCGATCGCGACGAGATCGGCGCGGAACGCTTGCGGGTCGGGATAGGGTTCGCCGGTCAGATGGCCGGGGTGCGGTGCGGGCTTGCCGGTGAGCGTGCGGTGCGTCGCGGCGAGACGGGCGTAAATGCCGGATAGCGCGCGGCGATACGGCTCGTCCTCGCGGCTCGGCGCGGTGTCGCCGCTGGCTTTGGCGAGCCGCAGGATGTCGGCGTCGGTGCGGCTGTGCTCGGTCGAGATCGACAGCTCGGCGCCGAGCGCGTGGACGCCGTCGAGATAGGTGCCGAGCACCGCTTCGCTCGCCCGCGACAGCGCGATCCCGAGCGAATCGGCGGTGACGAACGGGTTGCCGTCGCGGTCGCCGCCGATCCAGCTGCCGGGTTTGAGAAACGCCGGCACGCGCCACCCTTTTTCCTGGCCGCCCAGCGCACGGTCCCACCGCTGGTAGAGCGCGGGCAGCGTGGGCACGAACACGTCGCGCAGATACGACAGAGCGGTTTCCACTTCGTCGGTGACGTAGAGCCGCTCGCGCCGCAGTACCCGCGTCTGCCACAGCAGCGCGATCTGGCGCAGGATCGCCTCGTCGATCCGGTCGCCGTCGGTGGTTTCGGTGGCCCCCGCATCGCGCAACGCCATCAGCGCGGCGATGCGGTTGCGGTGATCGATCATCGACTTGCGGCGCACCTCGGTCGGGTGCGCGGTCAGCACGGGCACGATCAGCGCGTGATCGAGCAGCGCGGTTACCGCGTCCCGGCCGATCCCGTCGTCGGCGAGCCGCGCGAGCGCCGCCGCGACCGTCGCGCCTGGTTCCGCGGCGACGCCCTGCCGGTCTTCGGCCAGATTGGCGAGCATCGAGAACAGCATGAACCCGCGTACGAAATCGAGCGTCTCGTCGAGGCTCAGCCGGCCGAGCCCGAGGTCGCTCGCGTTATCCCGGTCGGCGCGGCGATGCCGTTCGACCGAGGCGGTGCGGATATCCTCGGTGCGTCGGAACAGTTCCGCGCCGCCATAAGACCGGATCACGTCGCCGAGCAGCGCGCCGAGGAAGCGGATATCGGGGTTGTTGGCGATGCTGGGTAAGTCGGCCATCGCGCGCATGCTGCACCGCAGCGCGGGGCGGGTCAAATGTTTCGGATGAAACCGCGCTCAGGCTTCCAGTTCGACATCCCAGTACAGCCAGTCGCGCCACGTATCGTGGAGATAATTGGGCGGAAAGCGCCGGCCATGTTCCTGCAACTGCCAGCTGGTCGGGCGGATCGCACCGATGCGCAGCGGCATGCGCGCCTGCGCCGGGGTCCGCCCGCCCTTGCGCAGGTTGCACGGCGCGCAGGCGGTAACGACATTCTCCCACGTCGTGCGGCCGCCCTGCGCGCGCGGCACGACATGGTCGAAGGTCAGATCGTTCCCCGCGCCGCAATATTGGCAGACGAAGGCATCGCGCAGGAACAGGTTGAACCGCGTGAATGCCGGAAACGCGCTGGGGCGGACATATTGCTTGAGCGCGATGACGCTGGGCAGCTTGATCGTATGGTTGGGGCTGTGCACCTCGCGCTCATATTGCGCGACGATATCGACGCGGTCGAGAAACACCGCCTTGATCGCGGTCTGCCACCGCCACACCGAGAGCGGATAATAGCTCAGCGGGGTATAATCGGCGTTGAGCACCAAAGCGGGGCAACCGTCGGGGTGCCGGATCAGATCGGGATGATACACGCGTCTCCCTTCTTCCTTGGCCCTTCGTCCCTGGCCCTTCGCTTCCTGGCCGGGCCTTCGCCGACTAGGATGACGCCATGATGACAGCACAGTGCGCGACTCGCGGTCAAGGGTTGGCGTGATGATCGTGACCCGCTTCGCGCCGAGCCCGACCGGGCTGTTGCACCTGGGCCACGCCTGGTCGGCGGTGCAGGCGCATGATCGCGCGCGTCGCGACGGTGGTTCCTTCCTGCTGCGGATCGAGGATATCGACGGCACCCGCAGCCGCGCCGATTTCATCGACGCGATCGCGGCCGATCTCGTCTGGCTGGGGTTGACATGGGACGACGCGGTGGTGCGGCAATCGGCGCGGTTCGATCCTTATGTGGTGGCGCTGGAGCGGTTGCAGACGCTGGGGCTGCTCTATCCGTGCTTCTGCACGCGTGCAGAAATCGCCGCGAGCCTTACCGCGCCGCACGGCGACACGCCGCTCTATCCCGGCACTTGCCGCTATCTGGACGGTGCCGAGCGCGCGGATCGGATGGCGGGCGAGCAGCATGCGTGGCGGATCGACATGGTGGCGGCGGCAGCGCGCGCGGGGCCGCTGGGGTGGCGCGACGAGCTGGCGGGGGACGTTGTTGGCGATCCGCTTAGCCATGGCGACGTGATCCTCGCGCGCAAGGATGCGCCTGTCAGCTACCACCTCGCCGCCACGCTCGACGATGCGGCGCAGGGCATCACCCATGTCGTGCGCGGGGTGGACCTGTTCGCCGCGACGCACGTCCACCGCCTGCTCCAGGCGCTGCTCGATCTGCCGACGCCGCTCTACCACCACCACGCGCTGCTGATCGGCGCGGATGGCACGCGGCTGGCCAAGCGGCACGGCGCGCCCACGCTTGCCGCGATGCGCGATGCGGGGGTCGACGGGCGCGCGCTGGCCGACGATCTGCGCGCCGGTCGGCTGCCCATTGGCATTACGCTCGCACAGGCGTAGATTGCGCGCATGAACACGTTCCTCGTCCTGCTGCTGATCGCGGCGATGATCGCCACCGTCGTCGCCCTGGTGCGCGGTATCGCGACCTTCCTGATGCAATCGACCGAGGAAGTGCACGGCGAGAAACGCGAGGGGCCCAGCCCCTCCGCGCTCAAATCGAACAAGATGATGCAGCAACGCATCATGTTCCAGGCGGCCGCGATCCTGATCGCCGCGCTGCTGCTGCTGATGTCCGGCAAGCACTGAGCGCGCGGGCCGTTCGTACCTGCGAGAATGGTCAAGCTCAACAAGATCTACACGCGCACCGGCGATGACGGCACGACCGGGCTGGTCGACGGTTCGCGCGTCACCAAATCCGATCCGCGCATGGCCGCGATCGGCGACGTCGACGAGGCGAATGGCGCGATCGGCCTCGCCATCGCCGAGATCAGGAGCGCGATGGGGGCGGCGGAGGAAACCTTCTGGCTGAGCTCGCTGCTCGAGCGGGTGCAGAACGACCTGTTCGATCTCGGCGCCGATCTCGCGACGCCGTTCGATACCCCGGGCCAGGCGCTACGCATCGTGCCCAAACAGGTCGCGCGACTGGAACGCGAGATCGATTCGCTCAACGAACGGCTTTCCCCGCTGACGAGCTTCATCCTGCCGGGCGGGGGCAAGCCGGCGGCGGTGTTGCACCAGGCGCGCAGCATCGTGCGCCGCGCGGAACGCAGCGCGATCGCCGCCGGGGGCGCGACGACGTTCAACACGCAGGCGCTGGCGTATCTCAACCGCCTGTCGGACTATCTGTTCGTCGCGGCACGGGTGGTGAACCAAAATGCGGGTGGCGACGTTTTGTGGGTGCCGGGAGCGTCACGCGGAGGCTGATCGCGATCAATTGTCATGCTGGCCAATTTCGGGCTAAGGAGAACAGAATGCGAACGCTGGTTTCCTCTGTTCCCGACTCGGACCTGCTGGCCCGGCGCTACCGCGATGTGCGACGCCTGAGCGCATCGCTCGTCACGCCTTTGTCGGACGCCGATGCGACCGTCCAGTCGATGCCCGATGCGTCGCCCGCCAAATGGCACCTCGCGCACACCAGTTGGTTCTTCGAAACCTTCGTGCTGCGCGATTTCGTCGCCGGTTACGCGCTGTTCGACGATCGTTTCCCGTTCCTGTTCAATTCCTATTACGAGGCCGAGGGGCGCCGCCAGGCGCGCGACCGGCGCGGGATGATCACGCGGCCGACGCTTGACGAAGTGCTGGCGTACCGCGCGCATGTCGATGCGGCCTTGCTCGGCGCGATCGATGTGTTGCCCGATGCGGCGCGCGCGCTGGTGACGCTCGGCTGCCATCACGAGGAGCAGCATCAGGAGCTGCTCGTCACCGATATCCTCCACCTGATGAGCGAGAACCCGGTCGAACCGGCGATCTGGCCGGCGGCGCCCAAGGTGCCGGTGGCGATGCCGCGGCCGATCGGGTGGATCGAGCGCGACCGTGAGATCGTCTCGATCGGGCATGATGGCGAAGGGTTCTCGTTCGATTGCGAAGGCCCCCGGCACGAGGTGCTGCTCGGCGCGTACTCCATTGCCGACCGCACCGTGACCAACGGCGAATGGGCCGCGTTCATCGCCGATGGCGGCTATGCCGATCCGCGCCACTGGCTGTCGGACGGCTGGGCTTGGGTGAAGGCGGAGGGCGTTGTCGCACCGCTCTATTGGGAACAAGGCGACGGCGGGTGGACCCGCTTCGGGCTCGACGGGCGGCGCCCGGTCGATCCCGCCGCGCCGGTCACGCATGTCAGCTTCTACGAGGCGGACGCTTATGCCGGCTGGGCCGGCGCGCGCCTGCCGGCCGAGGCGGAATGGGAAAGCTGGGCCGCGCCGTACGATCCGGCGGGCGGCAACCAGATGGACGGTGCCGGCCCGGTCGAGCCGCGCCCGTCGGCCGACGGCAATCCGTTCGGCAACGTGTGGGAATGGACTGGCAGCGCCTATCGGCCCTATCCGGGATTTGTAACCGAACCGGGGGCGGTCGGCGAATATAACGGCAAGTTCATGAGCGGGCAGTGCGTGCTGCGCGGCGGATCGTGCGCCACGCCGCGCGGTCATGCGCGCGCGAGCTATCGCAATTTCTTCTACCCGCACCAGCGCTGGCAATTCACCGGCGTGCGCCTGGCGAAGGACATTTGATGTTGTTACGGCACCAGCCCGCTCCCCCACCCGGCCTCTCAAATACGGTACTCTGTGGGAGGCCGAATGGGCGCGCGGGCTGGTGCCGAATCGCGGAAGCGATAAAATAATGCTCAAACAGGAAATCGAGGACGGCACGCGCAGCTTTGCCGATCCGGCGTTCCGTGCCGACGTGATCGAGGGGCTGACGCGCAGGCCCCGCGCCATCCCGGCGCGCTGGTTCTACGATCATCGCGGATCGGAATTGTTCGAGGCGATCACCGATCTGCCCGAATATTATCCAACACGCACCGAAACCGCTTTGCTTGCCGACAAGGCGAATGAGATCGCCGCGCTGGTCGGGCCGGGCCGCGCTGTGATCGAATTCGGCTCGGGCTCCTCGACCAAGACGCCGTTGCTGCTCGAAGCGGTCGCCCCCTCGGCTTACGTGCCGATCGATATTTCGGGTGATTTCCTGCGCCAGTCGTCGCACGTGCTCGCAGCGCGTTTTCCGCAGGTGCCGGTGCTGCCGGTCGAGGCCGATTTCATGAACCCGATCACGCTGCCGCGTGCCGTCGCGGGCGTGCCCAAGCTGGGGTTCTTTCCGGGATCGACGATCGGCAACATGATCCCGCTCGCCTCGACCGACCTGCTCCGTGCGATGCGCGAATCGCTCGGCGCCGACAGCAATGGGGGCGCGATGCTGTTGATCGGGATGGACCGGGTGAAGGACGAGCAAGTGCTGGTCAACGCGTATGACGATGCGCAGGGCGTGACCGCAGCGTTCAACCGCAACCTGCTCGAGCGGATCAACCGCGAGCTCGACGCCACGATCCCGGTCGAGGCGTTCCGCCACGTCGCGCGCTGGAACGACGCGAGCAGCCGGATTGAGATGCATCTGGAAGCAACGCGCGACGTTACCTTCACGGTCGAAGGCCGGCAGTTCGCGATGGCGGCGGGCGAGACGATCCACACCGAGAACAGCCACAAATACGGCCCGCGCGATGCGCGGTTGCTGCTGCGCGCCGGCGGCTGGACGCCGATCGCCGAATGGACCGACACCGGTGAACAATTCGCGCTGATCCTCGCCGAAGCGCAGGCGCCGCGCCCGGCCCCCTGATCGGCGACGCGGTCGTCACTGGCGAGCGCGGCCGCGACGCGATAAGGCGCGCGTCGACAGCATATCAAGGGAGTGATGGTGATGCAGACGGTCGGTGTGATCGGCGCGGGGCAGATGGGCGCGGGGATCGCGCAGGTCTCAGCGCAGGCGGGCTACAAGGTATTGCTGTCCGACGTGGATCTGGCGCGCGCCGATGCGGGCAAGGCGGGGATCGTCAGGGCGCTCGACCGGCTCGTCGCCAAGGAAAAGCTCACCGCCGCCGCGCGCGACGCCGCGCTGGGCCTGATCCAGCCCGTCGCGGGTATCGAGGCGATGGCGCCGTGCTTCCTCGTGATCGAGGCAGCGACCGAGCGCGAGGAGATCAAGCGCGCGATCTTCGGCAACGTCGGCAAGGTTCTCGGCAAGGACGCGGTGCTCGCCTCGAACACCTCGTCGATCCCGATCACGCGGCTGGCGCAGGCGTCGCCCGATCCGGCGCGCTTCATGGGGGTGCATTTCTTCAACCCCGTGCCCGTCATGGGCCTGATCGAGCTGATCCGCGGCCTCGCCACGTCGGACGCCACGGTCGATCTGGTCGAGGCGTACGGTGCGAAACTCGGCAAGAAGATCGTCCGCGCCAACGATGCGCCGGGGTTCATCGTCAACCGCGTGCTGATGCCGATGCTCAACGAGGCGTGCTTCGCGCTGGGCGAGGGGGTGGCGACGATCGCCGATATCGATCTCGCCTGCCAGTTGGGGCTCAACCATCCGATGGGGCCGCTGACGCTCGCCGATTTCATCGGGCTCGACACCTGCCTCGAGATCACGCGCGTGCTGTTCGAGGGGACGGGCGACCCCAAGTTCCGCCCCGCGCCGCTGCTCGTCAAATATGTCGAGGCGGGATGGTACGGCCGCAAGACGGGCCGCGGCTTCTACGATTATTCGGGCGCGGAGCCGGTGCCGACGCGCTGACCCGATGCGCCGGCCCGCTGTGGGGGCGCGGCGAGCGCCTCGAGCCATTTCTGGTGCCACTGCTCCATCCGCTGCGGGAACAGCAGGCGCCCGGCGCGCGCGACGAGGCCGCGCTGCGTCTCCTCGGTCAGGATCGTGCAACCGGTCGGCGTCGGGGTGATCAGCCACGCATGATAGGCGGTGACGCCGGGGCTTGTCGCGAGCCAGGCGATGCGCGTCTCGGGCGTGAAGTCGAGCACGCGCGATTTCAGCGAGACGTCGAACGTGCGCCAGGTGAAGCGCGCGCCGTCGAACAGGTCCGCGCCGCCGCCTTCGACCCGCACGTTCGCGGCATTGGCGTAGATGGCCGGCCAGTCGGCGGCGCGGATCAGCCGCGACCAGACGAGATGCGCGGGCACGCCCGCCGCGATCCGGTTGACGACATGCACCGGCATGCGCGCGGGCGCGTATCTCGCTGGCCAGTCGATCCCGTCGCTCACCGCGCGGGTTGCGGCGACACCAGCGCGGCGACGATCTTCGCATCGTCGGCGGGATCGACCGGCGCCTTGTAGGTCTTGCGCATCTTGTCGACTTCGCCGGCCCAGTTGTCGGCCGGCATCACCGGCTGGTTGAGGATCATCTCGGGCGAATGGCAGCCGGTGCAGGTACGCGTCAGCAACGCGCCTGCCGCGCCGGCGGGGAAGGGCGTGCGATCGTCGTGCAGCGCAATCGTCTGCGAGGCGAGCGTGACGCCGTCGACGCTCACGTCCTTCGCGGTGACCGTCACCGCCGTCTTGTTCCACCACCAGTTCGCGGTAACGCCGACGACGAAGACCCCGACGCACAAAGCGAGCACGACGAGGGTCCCGCGCCGCATCACGCGCTCACCAGCGCGACGCGCTCGATCGGGTTGCGCATGAAGCCGCCCGGGTTCCAGATCGGATCGAACATCTGGGTCTCCCCCGCATCGTTGGTGCAGCGCACGGCAAGATGGTAAGCGCCCGCCGTCGGCGCCTTGGCGGCGATCTCCCACAAGCGGAAGCTGTATCGTCCCTCGTCCGCGCCCAGCGCGGCGGGATACCAGTGGCGGCCATTGTCGAGCGACAGCTCCACCGCTTTCACCCCGTGCGCCCCGCCGAACGCCAGCCCACGCGCGACGAAGCGTTTGCCCGCCGCGACCCGCGCGCCGTCCGCCAGGTTGGTGACGAACGAGCGCGGCACCATGCGGTTGATCGGCTCGGTCGGGAAGCCCTTGGCGCCCGGTACGACATTGGCGCGCGGCGTTTTCGGGATGAGATAGGCCTTGTCCATCCAGAAGCCGGTATCGTGCTTGTCGAGCACCTCGATCCGGTCGAGCGCCTTGACCCAATAGGTCGAATACCAGCCGGGCACGACCATCCGGATCGGAAAGCCGTTGAGCATCGGCAGCTGCTCGCCGTTCATCTGGAACGCGATCATCACCTCGCCGTCCATCGCATGCGCGACGTCGAGCGACTTGGCGAAGGCCGGCGCCTCCCCCGGGGGGCGATCCAGCCCGGACAGCTTCACCTGCACCGCACCGGGCGCGACGCCGGCCTTGTCGAGCACGTCCTTCAGCCGCACCCCCGTCCAGCGGGCATTACCCATCGCGCCGTTGCCCCATTGCCCGCCGGGCACGCGCGGAGCGAAGAACCCGCGCGAATTGCCCGAACACTGGTTGACCGCGGCGATCTCCACCCGGTCCATGCCCAGCAGATCGGCGAGCGACAATTCCAGCGGCGCCTTCACCGCGCCCAGCACTTTCAGCCGGAAGGCGTGGACGTCGACCGCGGTCGGGATATCGGCATAATGCCAGCGCACGAAGAAACGGTCGTTGGGGGTGAACACCTGCCCGTCATAAGCGGCGAAGGGTGTTTCGAGCAGCGGCCCACGGCTGCGTTGCAGGACCATCGGGCCCTTGCCGGGAAAACCGGTCGCGATCGGGCGGCCGGAAGGCCCGCCGGGCAGGTGCAGATCGACCAGCGACTGCGCCCATAGCGGCGCGGCGGCGATGCCCGCGCCCGCGCCGATCAGGCCCAGCGC
>JALYTP010000125.1 GCA_030854225.1 Pseudomonadota bacterium | reverse complement strand
GGCTTGAGCTCCGCATGGACCTCGTCGATCCCGCCAATCGCCTTGGCGACGGCGCTCGCGGTCCCTTCCGCATCGCCGGTCAGCATGACGATCCGCAGCCCCTCCTCGCGCAGCGCGGCGATCGCATCGCGCGCGGAGGACTTGATCGGATCGGCAACCGCCAGCAGCCCGGCCAGCTTCCCCTCGATCGCGACGAACATGGCGCCGGCGCCTTCCGCGCGGTGGCGATCGGCGATATCGTTCAGCGCAGACATATCGGCGCCGACGCGTACCATCTGCGCGGCGTTGCCCACCGCCACCTCGCGGCCATCGACGCGGCCGCTGACGCCCAGGCCGGTCTGCGAGTCGAAGCCGTCCACCGACGCCACCTCGACCCCGTCATCGCGCGCGCCGGTCACGACCGCTTGGGCGAGCGGATGCTCGGACCGCGCTTCCACCGCCGCCGCCGCCGCCAGTACGTCGTTCCGCGCGAAGCCTTCGGCGGTCTCGACCGCGACGAGCGCGGGGCGTCCTTCGGTCAGCGTCCCGGTCTTGTCGATCACGAGTGTATCGACGTCGGCCATCACCTGCAGCGCTTCGGCGTCCTTGATCAGCACGCCTGCATGCGCCCCGCGCCCGGTGCCGACCATGATCGACATCGGCGTCGCCAGCCCGAGCGCGCAAGGACAGGCGATGATCAGCACGGCGATGGCATTGAGCAGCGCGTGGCCGAACCGCGGTTCGGGGCCGACGAGGTTCCAGACGACGAATGTCGCAATCGCGATTGCAACCACGAGCGGCACGAACCAACCAGAGACGCGGTCGGCCACGGCTTGGATCGGCGCGCGACTGCGCTGTGCTTCGGCCACCATCTTGACGATCCGCGCGAGCACCGTATCCGACCCGACCGCGCGGGCCTCGATCTCCAACGCGCCGGTGCCGTTGACGGTGCCGCCGGTCACGTCCGCACCGTCCTCCTTCAGCACCGGAACCGGCTCGCCAGTCAGCATCGATTCGTCGACCGATGATCGACCCTCAACCACGACACCATCGACCGGCACAGCCTCTCCGGGGCGGACCCGAAGTCGGTCACCCGCAATCACGTCGGCGAGATCGACTTCCTCTTCCTCGCCAGCCGCGCCGATCCGCCGCGCTGTCTTGGGCGCGAGGTTGAGCAGCGCGCGGATGGCGCGACCGGTCGCGGCGCGGGCGCGCAGCTCGAGCACCTGGCCAAGCAGAACCAGCGTCACGACGACACCCGCCGCCTCGTAATAAACCGGCACCATGCCGTGTAGGCGGAACGATGGCGGGAACAGCCCGGACGCGACAGTCGCGACGACGCTATACGTGAATGCCGCGCCCACGCCGATCGAGACCAGGGTGAACATGTTGAGGTGGCGGGTGACGATCGACGTCCAGCCGCGCTGGAAGAACGGCCAGCCGGCCCACAGCACGATCGGCGCCGTCAGCACCAGTTGCGCCCACGGATTGATCGCCGGCGAGACGACCTGGATGCCAAGCATCTCCGCCACCATCGAGATCGCCAGCAGCGGCACCGCGAGCGCGCCCGCGACCCACACGCGGCGGGTAAAGTCGACCAGTTCGGGATTGGGAGCGTCGTCCAGCGACAGCTCCTCGGGTTCCAGCGCCATCCCGCAGAGTGGGCAGGTTCCGGGCCCTTCCTGGCGGATTTGCGGATGCATCGGGCAGGTCCACATCGCACCCGGCGCGGCCTCCGGTTCCGCCCGGGGTTGAGTGCCCAGATAGCGTTCGGGACCGGCGACGAACTTCGTGCGGCAGCCGCCGGAACAGAAATGATAGTGATGCCCCGCATGGCTCGCATGATGCTGGGTCGTGGCCGGATCGACGTCCATGCCGCACACCGGATCCTTGACCGTCGCGCCCGCGTCCGCGTCGTCCGGGCGGCGATCGACCGGTCCCCCATTTCCCGCTCCATCGTCATGTCCGTGCGTCTGATGTGTCATGTCGCATCTCCCGAACATGGCGATATGGGGTATGACACCGTGTCAGGGTCAAGGACGGTCATCGATTTATACGCGCGGTAGCTGCTCGGCCCTCGCCGGATTCGCCTTGGTCGACCATCCCGGGGGAAGTCGAGGGGGACAGACGCCGCGTGCGTATGAGCCTATGGAGGCGAATATGACGACCGATATCGACGCTGCGCTGCGCCGCCTGACGGTGGCCGATCATCCCGGCCTCGCCGCGCTTGAGGACACGATAGTGGCGCGCATTCGCGAGCGCGGGCGCGCCGACGCCGCGTTCGGTGCGCCGATGATCGCGCTCGCCGCTTTCGGTGCGATCGCGCTTGGCGTTACGGCAGGAACATTCCCGCCGGCGCCGGCAACGGCGGTCTCGCTTTCTCCGCTCGGCCCGTCGGCCGCGCTTGCGCCGTCCACGCTGCTGGCGTCGGATCGCTGATGGTCAACCGTCGCACGCTGGCGGTCGCCGGGATCGCGTTTCTGGCGGCGATCGCCGGGGTCGGGATAGGCCGGCTGGTGATCCCCGCGCCCGAGGCGAGGAGCTCCCAGCTCCATGACCTGCTCCACCACAGCCTCAAGCTCGACGCGGGCCAGCAGGCGAGGCTCGATGCGCTCGAACAGCGCTTCGCGGTGCGCAGGCAGGCGCTCGAACTGGAGATGCGGGCCGACAATGCGCGGCTCGCCGATGCGATCGAGGCCGAACATGGCAACGGCCCGCGCGTCTCCGCCGCGGTCGACCGGTCGCATCAGGCGATGGGCGAACTCCAGAAGGAGACGCTCGCCCACATCTTCGCGATGCGACAGATCCTGCGGCCAGACCAGACCGCATTGTTCGATCGCGCAGTGGTGAAGGCGCTGACGACCGACTCGCGGTGAGGCCGGATCGGGTGACGATCGGCCTGTCCCCGCTTTCAGACGGCGAGCTGGCCGCGCTCAGCCTCGCCGGGCGCGAGGCGGCCTTTACCGAGATCGTGCGCCGCCACCGCGATCGTCTCTATCGCCTCGCGCTGGGTAATGTCGGCGACGGCGACGAGGCGCTGGATATCGTCCAGGAGACGTTCGTCGCCGCGCATCAGGCGCTCAAGCGCTACGATCCCGCTCGCCCGATGCGGGTATGGCTCGCCGCGATCGCGATCAACAAATGCCGGGACTGGGCAAGGCGTCGGGCGGTGCGGCGGCTGTTCTCGTTCGCGCTGCCGATCGACGCATCGATCGAGAATATGGCCGACGACCGGCCGGGGCACGACGTCGAAACCGCCGATCGCCAGGAGATGGCGCGGTTGCGCCGGGCGATTGCCGACCTTCCCACATCACTGCGCGAGCCGCTCGTGCTGCACGTCGTCGAGGGGATCAGTCAGGCCGAAACGGCGGGGATCCTCGCCATCACCGAAAAGGCGGTCGAGACGCGGATCCGGCGCGCGCGCGTTCGGCTTACGGCGGCGATGGACGACACGGCGTAGCGCGCGTCCGACAACGTTCGCCCCGGCTTGGCTCTTTCACCGTATCGGACTCGATCGACACGAAATCGTCGCCGATTCTTGAGGGTTGCGGGATTCCCCCGCGTATTCGATGCGACCGCCATGAAACCAGGCTCGAACGGGACGACCATGAACCACACCATCGATCGTCGCCAATTGCTGCGTGCCGGCGCCGCGACCGGCGGCGCCTTTGCGCTCGCCGCGTGGATGCCCGCCTGGGCGCAGACCGTCTCACCGGGGCTTACCACCCCGCTGCCGATGGTGGCGGGCGACGACATCACGCTCAAGATCGCGCGGCAGACGATGATGGTCGACGGCCACGCCTCCCATGCGATCGGGATCAACGGCACCGTGCCGGGGCCGCTGATCCGCCTGCGCGAGGGCCGGGATGTACGGCTGAACGTCATCAACGATCTCGACGAGGACAGCTCGGTCCACTGGCACGGCGTGCTGGTTCCGGCGCAGTTCGACGGCGTGCCGGGCCTTTCCTTCCCCGGGATCAAGCCGCGCTCGGCCTTCCTCTACGAATTCCCGATCAGGCAGGCGGGCACCTATTGGTATCACAGCCATTCGGGGATGCAGGAGCAGTTCGGGCTTTACGGCCCGATCGTGATCGATCCGGCGGATGCCGATCCGGTCCAGTCGGAGCGCGAGCATGTCATCGTGCTGTCCGACCACAGCCGGATGTCGCCGGAGGAGATTTTCCGCAAGATGAAGCAGATGCCGGGCTATTTCAATTATCAGAAGCAGACGCTGGGCGAGCTGCTGGCGGGCAAGGGCCAGTCGCTCGACCAGCGCATCAAATGGGGCGGAATGCGGATGGACCCGACCGACATTTCGGATGTCAACGGATCGACCTACACCTTCCTCGTCAATGGGCATGGCCCCCGCGATAACTGGACCGCGCTGTTCACACCGGGCGAGCGCGTGCGGCTCAGGATCATCAACGCCTCGTCGATGACGACCTTCAATGTCCGCATCCCCGGCCTGACACTCACCATCGTCCAGGCCGACGGGCAGAATGTGCGTCCGGTCGCGGTCGATGAGTTCCAGATCGGCGTCGCCGAAACCTATGACGTCGTCGTCCAGCCGACCGACGACCGCGCCTATACGTTCGTCGGCGAGGCGGTCGATCGCTCGGGGATGGCGCGCGCCACGCTCACCCCTCGCGCGGGCATGGCGACGGCGGTGCCCGCGCTGCGCAAACGACCGCTCGCGACGATGAAGGATATGGGCATGAATCACGGTGCGACGGGGCATGGCATGGCCGGTATGGATCATACCGCGATGGGGCATGACATGAGCGGCATGGCCGGCGGCGCGATGGCCGGCATGGGCATGGGCCAGCCGCATGGAGCGGTGCCCGGAATGGCCGGCGAGGACCAGGCGCCGGGCGCAAGCATGTCAGGCATGAAGATGAAGATGCGCGATTTCGCCAACGCGCCCAGGATCGACAAGAATCCGGGCGTCCAGACCGTCGCGATGACGCCGGTCGATCGCACCGGCGAGCCGGGTCAGGGGCTGGAGAATGTCGGCCACCGCGTGCTGGTCTACCGCGATCTCGTCGCGCTCGATCGCAACCCCGATGTGCGGGCACCGGGCCGTTCGCTCGACATCCACCTGACCGGCAACATGGAGCGTTTCATGTGGTCCTTCGACGGGGTGAAGATGTCGGACGCGGTGGGGCCGTTTCCCTTCGTCGAAGGCGAACGGGTCCGCGTGACGCTGATCAACGACACGATGATGGCGCACCCCATCCACCTGCACGGTCATTTCTTCGAGCTGGTCACCGGCCACGGCGATCACGCGCCGCGCAAGCATACGGTGATCGTCCAGCCCGGCGGCACGGTCAGCTGGGATCTCACCGCCAATGCCCTCGGCGACTGGGCGTTCCACTGTCATCTGCTCTACCACATGATGGCCGGGATGATGC
>JALYTP010000124.1:634-5414 GCA_030854225.1 Pseudomonadota bacterium | reverse complement strand
CGATGGTCGAGGCCGGCGCGATGCCCGAGACGTTGTTCACCGTGTGGACCAACCTGTTCGAGCGCGGATATGCGGCGGAAGGGGACACCGTGCTGGTGCACGGCGGCACCTCAGGCATCGGCACGATGGCGATCGCGCTGGCGCGGGTGTTTGGGCTGACGATGATCGTCACCGCCGGATCTGACGAGAAATGCGCGGCGGCCAAGGCGCTCGGCGCGGATCACGCGATCAACTACAAGGCCCGGGATTTCGTCGCCGAGGTGAAGGCGATCACCGACGGCAGGCTTTGCGCGGTGGTGCTCGACATGGTCGGCGGCGATTACGTGCCCCGCAATCTGCAATGTTTGGCGGATGACGGGCGGCATGTGTCGATCGCGGTGCAGGGTGGCATGATGGCGACGATCCCGATCTTCGAGATCATGCGCCGACGCCTGACGCTGACCGGATCGACGCTGCGCCCGCGCGACGCCACGTTCAAGTCGCTGGTGGCGGACGAACTCCACCGCACCGTCTGGCCGCATGTCGAGGCGGGGGAGTTGAGGCCGCTCATCCACCGCACCTTCGCGCTCGCCGACGCGGCGCAGGCGCACGCGATGATGGAGACAGGCGATCATGTCGGCAAGATCGTGCTGACCGTCGATCACAAGCCCGGCTGATCGATCGCCGCGCGTTTTTGGTTGGACGTTGCGCGACGCGCGCGTCATCGGCGACATGGTCGTTCTGGGTCATTATCGGGGAGCCGTCATGTCCGCCTACATTCTGCACGAATATGCCGCATCGGGGAATTGCTACAAGATCCGGTTGACCGCGGCGCATCTCGGCATCGCGCTAGATCGGCGTGAATATGACATCATGAAGGGCGAGACTCGCAGCGCGGCGTTCCTCTCCGGTGTCAACGCCAACGGGCGCATCCCGGTGCTGCAGATCGGCGACGATTTCCTGCCTGAAAGCAACGCCGCATGCTGCTATCTCGCGCATGGCAGTGATCTGATCCCGCACGACCGGTTCGACCTTGCCGACATGCTGCACTGGATGTTCTGGGAACAATATAATCACGAGCCCAACGTCGCGACCCTGCGCTTCTGGTACGGCTGGGTGGGCGAGGCCAATTTCACCGACCTGCACCGCGCGCAACTGCCGGTCAAGCGCGCCGCGGGCGAGGCGGCGCTGGCGTTGATGGACGCGCATCTGGGCAAAGCGGATTTCTTGGCCGCGGGGTGCCTCACCCTCGCCGATATCGCGCTCTATCCCTATACGCACGTTGCCGAAAGCGGCGGGTTCGACCTGTCGCGCTATCCCAATGTGCAGGCTTGGATCGCGCGGGTCGAGGCGCAGCCGGGGCATATCGCGATGGCGGCGTAACACGCTCCAGGGGGATGCCCTTCACCACGCGCTATCGCGAGCACGCAACAGTTTCACGCGCTGGCGCCGGTTTGCGAGCACCGGCCGCTCGCGGCTTGAGCCGGTCCGTTCACCTCGCGCCTTGCTCCGCGCGCGCATTCGCATTAAGCCGCGTGGGCGTTCAGGCCGCTCCGTCACGGGGCGGCCGTTATTATTTCCGGAGTAGTTCCCCGTGGCCCAGCCGCTCATGCCCCATGCGACCGCTTCCTGGCTGGTCGACAACACCGCGCTCAGTTTTGAGCAGATCGCCGAATTCTGCGGCCTGCACATCCTCGAGATTCAGGCAATCGCCGACGATACCGCCGCGAGCAAGCTGACCGGGCGTGATCCGGTCCGCGCGCACGAACTGACGCTGGAGGAGATCGAGAAGGCGCAGGCCGACACCGATTACCGGATGCAGATGATCAAGGGGCCGGATCAGGTCCGCCGCACCAAGGGTCCGCGCTACACGCCCGTGTCCAAGCGGCAGGACAAGCCAGACGGCATTTCGTGGATCATCCGTAACCACCCCGAGATCACCGACGGCGCGATCGGCAATCTGATCGGCACGACGCGCACGACGATCGCCGCGATCCGTGACCGCAGCCATTGGAACATCGCCAACATCACGCCGAAGGATCCGGTGACGCTAGGCCTCACCACGCAGCGCGAGCTGGATGCGGCGGTCGCCAAGGCGGCGAAGGCGGCGGGGATCGAGGCGCCGGTCGATACCCGGCTGGAGGGCGACCGCGAATCGCTGATCGCCGAACTGCGCGCCGAGCGTGAGCAGGCGGCGCGTGATGCCGAAACGGCGGGCGAGGATGCGCCGGACGCACCGATCGAGCGCACCGCGGAAAATCTGTTCAAGAGCTGAATTGCGCTCACCGGAGAGTATGTCATGTCTCTCGATGTGATCCTGAAACGGTTTTGATGCGCCGGACGAGGTCCGTACCTTTGACAAGGGCAGGTTCGAGCTGGTCCGGCTCGGCGGCATGACGATCGGTCGTGCGACATATCAACCGGGCTGGCGCTGGTCGTATCAGGCTGCGCCACGGCAGCGATGGACGACGGTAACATTATCGAAATGAAGGCCCGTGACCTGTTTTACGTCCCGCCGGGGCATGATAGCGGGCTGACAGGCGACGAGCCTTACGTCTCCCTGCATTTCCTCGGCGCCGAGGATTACGCCGACAAGGATAGTTGATCGTTAAAGAAGGTTGGCGCCGATCCGCATCCGTTGCTAACCGCAACCGATGACCGCCCAATCAGATGCTGCCCTTGCTTCGGACGAAAGTTTCGTCGCGACCAGTCATAAGGGGCTGACCTATCCGTTCGGTGGGGCCGAGCCCGCGCTCGGTGCGGTGATGCAGGTCGCGCCCGGTATCCGCTGGGTGCGGCTCGCGATGTGGGGGCCGCTCAAGCACGTCAATTGCTGGCTGCTCGACGATAGGGACGGCGTCGCGCTGGTCGATACCGGGTTCAACCGCGACGATTCGCGCGAGGCGTGGAAGATCATCGCCAAGGGGCCGCTCGCGGGGGTCCGGATGACGCGGGTGATCGGCACCCACATGCATCCAGATCATATCGGCCTGGCCGGATGGATGTGCGCGTATCACGGCTGCCCGCTGGAAATGACGCGCGGCGAATGGCTGACCGCGCAGCAGCTGATCGCCGATGCGCGCGATGCTGTGCCGGCCGAGGTCAACGCGTTTCGCGTCGGCGCAGGATGGTCGGCCGAACAGATCGCGCATGCCGGCGAACGCGGCTGGGCCGGGTTCCGGCTGATCGTGACGCCGCTGTCGCTCAGTTATCGTCGGCTCCGCGATGGCGACACCCGGCGCATCGGCGCGGTCGACTGGCGGGTCATCACCGGCTCGGGCCACAGCCCCGAACATGCCTGTTTGCTCGACGAGAAGGACGGCGTGTTCATCGCGGGGGATCAGGTGTTGCCGCGGATCAGCTCCAACGTCTCGCTCGGCGTGACGGAGCCGGAGGGCGATCCGCTCGGCGAATGGCTCGCATCGATCGCCAAGCTGAAGCGCGAGGTGCCGGCGGACGTACTCGTGCTGCCGGGACACGGCGATCCGTTCACCGGGCTCCACACGCGCCTCGATGCGCTGGATGCCGAGCACCGCGAGCGGCTCGACGAACTGCACATCTTCCTCGCCGAACCGCGCCGCGCGGTCGATTGCTTCGGCCGGTTGTTCCGCCGCGCGATCGGGCCGGATATGCTGGGCATGGCGACTGGCGAGGCGCTCGCGCATTTGCGCCGGCTCGAGATCGAGGAGCGAGCGGTGCGTGAGACCGACGCCGATGGCGTGTGGTGGTATCGCGCCGCCTGACGCGCTAGCCTCCGCGCGGCGCCGGGAGGCGACTCGCAAAAGGATATACCGATGTGCGACGAGTATACCGCTGCCGATAACGACCGCTTCCTCGCGCCCTCGCGCCGTGATTTCGCGGCGATGGCCGGGGTCGCGGGGCTCGCGCTACTGCTTCCCGTACCGGTCGATGCGATGGCGATCGGTGGCCGGGACGTCTCGATCAAGACGCTGGACGGCATTTGCGATGCCTATTTCGTCGTTCCTTCGGCCGGCCGGCATCCGGGCGTGCTGATCTGGCCCGACATTATGGGGCTGCGTCCCGCCTTTCGCCAGATGGCGGATCGGTTGGCGCAATCGGGCTATGCCGTACTGGTGGTCAATCAATTCTACCGCTCGACCAGGGCGCCGTTCCTCAAGCCGGACGAGTCGTACGATCAGCCCGAGGTGCGCGCGAAGATCGCGCCGTTCCTGAAGGCGCTGAGCGACGACGGCACGGTACGCGACGCTAGGACGTTCACCGCATTCCTCGACGCGCAAAAGCAGGTCGACACGAAGCGCGGCATGGCCGTCACCGGTTATTGCATGGGCGGCCCCATGGTGTTCCGCACCGCGGCCACTCGCGCCGACCGCATCCGCGCGGCAGCGACCTTCCACGGCGGCGGGTTGGTCACCGATCAACCCGACAGCCCGTACCTGCTGCTCCCGCGGATGAAAGCGAAATACCTGATCGCGATCGCGGCCAACGACGATGCGCGCGCGCCGACCGACAAAGATGTGTTGAAGAAGAGTTTCGCCGAGGCGCACCTCCCGGCCGAGATCGAGGTCTATGCCGGCACGATGCACGGCTGGTGCCCCCCCGACAGCCACGTCTACAACGCCGCGCAAGCGAACCGCGCGTGGGAGCGGATGCTGCTGCTGTTCGGCAAGGTGCTCGCATGATCGACGGGGCTTGACGCGGCTCGGCAATCGAGTCAACGTTCTTGTATTGTTCTAATTGAGAGGCGACGGCGATGAGTGATCTGGTTTTCTACACCCACCCGATGTCGCGCGGGCGCATCGTCCGCTGGATGCTCGAGGAA
>JALYTP010000124.1:0-624 GCA_030854225.1 Pseudomonadota bacterium | reverse complement strand
GGGCGTCGTATGAGACAATGGTGCTCGATTATGCCTCGACGATGAAGGCCGCGCCGTATCTGGCGATCAATCCGATGGGCAAGGTTCCCGCGATTGCCCACGAGGGCAGGGTCGTGACCGAGTGCGCTGCGATCTGCGCCTATCTCGCGGAAGCCTTTCCCGATGCAGGGCTGGCGCCGACGGTGGCGGAACGTGCCGATTATTACCGCTGGTTGTTCTTCGCGGCGGGGCCGGGTGAAGCGGGGCTGAGCAACCATGCGGCCGGCTTCGATCCGTCGCCGGAAAAGGCTCGGATGTTCGGATATGGCAGCTACGATCTCATGGTCGACGTGCTCGAACAGGCGGTGGCGGTGCACGACTATGTTGCTGGCGATCGCTTCACCGCGGCGGACGTCTATGTCGGATCGCAAGTGGCTTGGGGAACGCAATTCGGTACACTGCCCAAGCGTGACGCGTTCACTGCTTATCTCGGTCGGATCGTCGATCGCCCTGCCTGTATGCGCGCGCGGGACTTGGACGATGCGTTGATGCCGCAACCGGCTTGACCCCGCGACGGCAATGCCGCCATGATCGCGCTGCGTTCGGCTGCGGTCATGCTCGTCCAGCCCGCGATCTCGTCGAGCG
>JALYTP010000123.1 GCA_030854225.1 Pseudomonadota bacterium | reverse complement strand
GCGCGAGCCGATCCTCGACGACAAGGCGATGCTGCGCACCGCGGCCGATCTGACGCGCGATCTCAATGCGCCGCGCCCGGCGATCTACTGGAGCGATCTGATCGCGTCGGTCGCGATGGGGTACGGCGCCCTCGCGCTGGCGATGACGCTGGGGTCGGCCGGCTGGGCAATCTTCGCCGGTATGGTGGCGGTGCTGGCGCTCTACCGCGCGGGCAGCTTCATCCACGAACTCACCCATATCAAGCACGCCGCCGTGCCCGGCTTCCGCCTCGGCTGGAACGTGCTGGTCGGAGTGCCTTTGCTGGTGCCTTCGTTCATGTACGAAGGGGTGCATAATCTGCACCATGCACGCACGCGCTACGGCACGATCGACGATCCCGAATATCTGCCGCTCGCGCTGATGAAGCCGTGGACGTTGCCGTTGTTCGTCATCGTCGCCGCGCTGGCGCCGGTCGCGTTGCTGGTGCGGTTCGCGCTGCTGACGCCGCTGTCGTCCGTCATCCCGCCGCTGCGGCGCTGGATCGGCGAGCGCTATTCGGGCCTCGCGATCAATCCGAAATTCCGTCGCCGCGCGGCAGAAGGTGTGCTGCGTCGCCAATGGCTGTGGCAGGAGGCCGCGTGCAGCGTGTGGGCGATCGCGCTGATCGCCGGGGTCGCGACGGGGATCGTGCCGCTCAAGATGTTCCTCGTGTTTCTGGCGGTCGCATCGGGCATCACCGTTATCAACCAGATCCGGACGCTGGTGGCGCATTTGTGGGAGAATGACGGCGAGGCGATGACCGTCACCGCGCAGTATCTCGACACGGTCAACGTGCCACCGCCGTCGATGCTGCCGATGCTGTGGGCGCCGGTGGGTTTGCGTTATCACGCGCTGCATCACCTGCTGCCGGGGCTGCCCTATCATGCGCTGGGCGAGGCGCATCGCCGGATCGGCGCCGCGCTGGACGCCGCATCCTTGTATCACAAGGCGAGTTATCGCGGTCTGCCCGGGCTCGTGCTCAAGATCGCGCGCAGCACGATGGTGCCGCGCTAGGCGCTATTCCTCGGCGCGGATCAGCACCGCCTCGCCGATCAGCAGGAACAGCAGGAACGGCGCCCAGGCGGCGAGGAACGGCGGGTAGGCGCCGATATTGCCCATCGCCAGCGCGAAATTGTCGGCCACGAAATAGGTGAAGCCCAGCCCCATGCCGAGCGCGGCGCGGATCAGCACTTTGCCCGATCGCGCCAGTCCGAATGCGGCGACGGCACCGAGCAACGGCATCAGCACCGCCGACAGCGGCCCCGACAACTTGTGCCACAGCGAACCCTCGAGCGCCATCGTCGGTCGCCCGGCATCGGCCAGATCGCGGATCGCGGCATGGAGCGCGCCGAGCGACATGCCGTCGGCATCGACGCTGGCGAGCGTCAGCTGCTCGGGGCGAACGCCTTGGGCGATCACCGGCGCGCCGATCTGGGTCAACGCGCCCGTCGCGACGTCGAAATGCGTGGCGGGAAAGATTTTCCAGCCGCCATCGACATGCACACCGTGCGGCGCGCGGATCAGCCCGATCAGGCGGTTGCCGTCGCGATCGTAAAAGGTGACGTTGCCGAGCTTGGTCTGATTGCCTTGGCCGCTCACCTGCGCGACCTGCAACAGATCCTCGCCGTCGCGCACCCACACATTCGCGCGGCCCCCGCGATCTATCGGCAGCGGGCCGTAATCGACGTTCTTCCACTGCGTCAGGGTCGCGGTCGCGCGGCTGACGATGCGATCGTTGAACGCGAAGGACAGCGCGGCGATGCCGAAGCTGGCGATGATCAGCGGCGCGAGCACCTGATGCGCCGACAGCCCGGCCGCCTTCAACGCGACGACCTCGCTGTTCTGGTTCATCGTGCTGAGCGTCAGGATGGTGCCGAGCAACACCGAGAAGGGCAGGAACACCTCGATCAGCTCGGGCATGCGCAGCGACACGTAGCGCAGTTCCTCGGCCTGGCCGTTGCCCGGATGGGCGAGGATATAGCCCGATTCGCTGAGCAGATCGAGCAACTGGAGCACGAGCACGAGCACGAACAGGAACGCGAACGTGCGCACCAGGAACATCCGCACCATGTACAACGTCACCGTGCGCGACGGGAAAAGCTGTAGCGCCATCATGTCGGCTGGCCCTCGGTGCGGCGCGCGGGAAGCAGTTTCGCGATCGCCTTGGCGAATTTGGAAAACCAGCGTTCCAGCGCGCCGATCGGCTGGCCGCCGGGGACGAAGGCGATGGTGTAGTACATCCACCCGATCAGCAGCGAAAACACGACGAACGGCCCCCACAAGGCGAGGATCGGATCGACCTTGCCGAGGCTGCTCACCGCCTGGCCGTATTCGTTGATCTTGTGCCACGCGACGATCAGGATCACCGATAATACGAGCCCCAGCGCCGAGGTCGATCGCTTCGGTGGAATGCCCAGCGCGAGCGCGAGCAGCGGCATCAGGAAGATCGAGACGACCTCGGCAAGACGGTAGTGATACGCCGCGCGGCTGCTGTCGCGATCGTGTTCCGAGGCACGCGCGTCATGCCCGATGGCGATCAACTGCGGCAACCGCCGCTCGACGCTGCTCTCGCCCTGGCCGCGGAAACTGTCATATTTGGGGAGCGGGATGGGCAAATCGTGCGAGGTGAAGGTCAACACCCTGGGCGTCACGAACCCGGGCGCGTTGTTGATCAGGGTGCCGTTGGTCAGCCGGAAGATGATTTCGTCGGGGTCGTCGGTGGCGAGGAACCGGCCCTGATCCGCGCTCACCGCGTACCAGTCGCCCTTTTTCCCCGCATATTGCACGAAGATGCCCGACAATTGGCGCCCGCCATCCTGGCTATGTTCGATCCGCACGGTCGCGCCGTTGGGAAAATGCGTGAATTCGCCGACCTTGATCGAGGCGCCGAGCGCGCCGGTCCGCAGCTCGAAGCGCAGTTTCTCGTAATTGTAGCGCGTATCGGGCTGGAGATAACCGACGATCATGAAATTCGCGATCGCGAGCACCACGGCATACATATAGGGTACGCGCAGCATCCGCGTGTAACTTACGCCAACGGCACGAAATACGTCGAGTTCGGACGAAGTGGCGAGGCGCCGGAAGGCGAGCAGCACCCCGATCAGCAGCCCGATCGGAATCCCCAGCCCGAGATATTCGGGCAGCAGGTTGGCGAGCATCCGCCACACCACGCTGATCGGGCCGCCTTCGGTCGCGACGAAATCGAACAGCCGCCGGATCCGGTCGAGCACCAGCAGCATCGCCGAGATGATCAACGTCGCGAGCAGCGGCACGAAGATCAGGCGGGCCAGGTAACGATCGAGGAGCTTGATGGCGGGCAGGAGGGGTCTCGCGCAGGAGGCCGGGGTTCCGCCCGGGAAATCGGTCGCCGGGTTATATCGGCCGCGCGCGCGCGCGTCAGCTACGAAATCACTCGGCCGCGATGCTGTCGCGCGAACTGCCGCCGACGCTGGTCATCGCCTCCGCGATGGCGCGCTCCAGCGCTGCGATGGTGAAGGGCTTGCGCAGCACCGGGCGCCCGCCGAATTCGACCTCACCGCCCGCATCGCCGGCATAGCCGGTGACGAACAGCACCCCGACCCGGGCGTAAGGGGCGGGCAGCGCGGCGATCATCTCCGGCCCCGTCCGGCCCGGCATCAGGACGTCCGAAATGATCAGATCGATGCGATCCTGCGCGTTCAGCAGGGCTTCCGCGTTCAACGGATCGTCGCACGCCACCGCGCGGTGCCCGAGTTCTTCCAGGGCTCCCATCGTCGCCGCGAGCACGCGCGGATCGTCCTCGACCACGACGATGTCGAGCGTGGCGCTTGCCGGGGCTGCGGGGGGGGCGGCGGCGATATCGGTCACGACGGTGCAGCGATCGGCGCCGGCGATGCGCGGCAGATACAGCGTCACGCTGGCGCCTTCGCCGGGGCGCGAGCGGATGTCGACCTCGCCACCCGCCTGACGCGCGAAGGCGAAGACCTGGCTCAACCCCAACCCGGTCCCCTTGCCGCTGGGCTTGGTAGTGAAGAACGGCTCGAACACGCGTTCGAGCGTCTCGGCAGTCATCCCGCAGCCGGTGTCGGTGACCGTGACGGCGACATAGTCGCCCGCGCGGCAGGTGCCGATCTCGCCTTCCGCGAGGCGCAGGGCGCTGGTCGCGATGGTCAGCGTGCCGCGACCGTTCATCGCGTCGCGCGCATTCACCGCGAGGTTGAGGATGACGTTTTCGAGCTGGAGCGCGTCGCACCGCGTCATCCAGCCGCCCGCATGGTCGGCGACGTCGACCAGGATCGTGTCGCCGATCGTGCGGTCGAGCAGATCGGACATCGCGGCGATGAGCGCGCCGGAGTCGATCGGCTCGGTCCGCAGCGCCTCCTCGCGCGAAAAGGCGAGCAACCGGCGGGTCAACGCCGCGGCGCGATTGGCGCCCTCCATCGCGCTGTCGATATGACGCCGCGCATCGTCGCTGGGGCTGTCCAGCTGGCGCTGGGCAAGTTCGAGCCCGCCGATCACGACGGCGAGCATATTGTTGAAATCGTGCGCAATTCCGCCGGTCAACTGACCCACCGCCTCCATCTTGTGGATTTGCCGCATCCGCTCGGCCTGCGCGCGCAATTCGCCGGTCGCGCGTTCGACGGCGGCTTCGAGTTCGTCGCCGCGCTCGCGTTCGAGCTCGGTCTCCTGCTCCGCGACCGCGCGCTGCGCCAGCACCCGCACCGTCACCCAGCCCAGCCCCACCCCCGCACAGACCAGCAGCACGCCGAACACCGCGAGCACGCTGGCCAGCATGTTGGACCGCGACACCGAGGCCATCGCATCGTTCGTCCGCGCATCGAGCAGAGCATGTTCGCGGTTGATGATTTCCTCGAGCAGCTCGTTGATCCGGGTCAGCGGAGTGCCCTGTCGCGCGGCGTAGAACCGCGCCAGCGCCTGCGCGTTCTTGCCATAACTGGTCGCCAGCGCGGTCATCGACAATTCGTTGCCGCGAATTTCGAAGGCGTGGCGCAGCTCATCGATGCGCGGTTGCTGCGCGGGGTTGTCGTTGGTCACGTCGTCGAGCCGGTCGAGCTGGTCGCTCGCGAGTTGCCACTGCTCGGAATATTTCTGGCCCTGCGACTTGTCGGTGCTGATGACGTAGCGGCCGAGCGACGCCTCGGCCTGCGCGATCGTCCCGGCCAGCGTCCTGGCCAGGATCATCACCTCATAGCTGTGGCGTTGCAGCTGGAGCGCGCGGTCGCGCTGGCGGTTGGCTTCCCCCAGCGTCCAGATCAACGCGACGAGCACGACCACGCCGAGCGCCGCCATGACCACCAGCATGGCCGTGCGCCAGGCACCCTTCGGCTCGTCCGGAGCCGCGGCGTCGCCCTCGATCCCGCTCATCGGCGATGATTCTAGCCCGAACCGCGACTCGTGGGAAGCCGCCGTTGCCGACCTGTAAATAGG
>JALYTP010000122.1 GCA_030854225.1 Pseudomonadota bacterium | reverse complement strand
CTCATGGGCCGTTGCCGGCGCGTTGTTGCTCGGCGGATGCGAACCCGGGGTGCTCGATCCCGCCGGGCCGGTCGCGGGGGCGGATCGGACGATCCTGCTCGATTCGCTGGCGATCATGCTGGCGATCGTGGTGCCGACCATCGTCGCGACGCTCGGCTTCGCGTGGTGGTTCCGCGCTGGCAATACCAAGGCGCGCCACCGCCCCGATTGGGCCTATTCGGGCCGGGTCGAACTGCTCGTCTGGTCGGTGCCCGCGCTGGTTGTGATCTTCCTCGCCGGCATGGCGTGGATCAGCAGCCATGCGCTCGATCCGCGCACCCCGCTTCCCCAGTCGCCGGGCAAGCCGCCACCGCTTCGCGTCGAGGTGGTGTCGCTCGACTGGAAATGGCTGTTCATCTATCCCGATCAGGGCGTGGCGAGCGTGAACCACCTCGTCGTCCCCGTCGGCCGACCGGTATCCTTCCGCCTGACCTCGGCAACCGTGATGAACAGCTTCTTCGTGCCGCGCCTGGGCAGCCAGATCTACACGATGGCGGGCATGACCACCGCGCTCAATTTGCAAGCCGACAAACCCGGGGCGTATCGCGGATTGTCGGCGAATTACAGCGGCAAGGGGTTTCCCGGCATGGCGTTCACCGTCGATGCGGTGCCCCGCGCCAGGTTCGACGGATGGGTGGCGGCCGTGCGCGGCGCCGGGCCATTGCTCGACGGGCAAGGTTATATCGCGCTGCTCAAGGATAGTGAGAACGTCGCGCCCTACACCTACCGCGCGGTGGCACCGGGTCTGTTCGACGCGGTCGTCCGGGATGCGGGCGCGCATACCGCGAAGAACGCGGTCGACGGACGGGGGCAGTAATGTTCGGCAAACTCGGCTGGGATGCGATCCCGTTCGGTCAACCGCTACCGATGGTCGCCTCGCTGATCGTCGCGCTGGTCATTTGCGGCGTTTTAGTGTGGACGTGGCGGGCCGGGCATTTCCCGTATCTGTGGCGCGAATGGATCACCAGTGTCGATCACAAGCGGATCGGCGTGATGTACTGCTTGCTCGCGATGGTGATGCTGCTGCGCGGCTTTTCCGACGCGCTGCTGATGCGCGGGCAGCAGGCGCTGGCGTATAACAATGCGGGCTATCTGCCGCCCGATCATTACGCGCAGGTATTCAGCGCGCACGGCACGATCATGATCTTCTTCGTGGCGATGACCTTCATGATCGGGCTGATCAACTTCGCCGTTCCGTTGCAGCTCGGCATTCGCGACGTGGCCTTTCCGACGCTCAATTCGGTCAGCTTCTGGTTGACCGCGTCGGGTGCGCTGCTGGTCAACATCAGCCTGTTCCTCGGGGAGTTCGCGAAGACCGGCTGGGTGGTCTATCCACCGCTGTCGGAGCTGCGCTTTTCACCCGGCGTGGGGGTCGATTATTATATCTGGGCGATCCAGATATCGGGGGTCGGCACGCTGTTGACCGGGGTCAATTTCGTCACCACCATCCTCAAGACGCGCGCGCCCGGCATGGGGTATCTGCGCATGCCGATGTTCTGCTGGACGGCGCTGGCCACCAACCTGCTGATCGTCGCCGCCTTCCCCATCCTGACCGCGACGCTCGGCATGCTGACGCTGGACCGGTATCTCGGCTTCCATTTCTTCACCAACGAAGCCGGCGGCAACGCGATGATGTTCGTCAACCTCATCTGGGCGTGGGGCCATCCCGAGGTCTATATCCTGATCCTCCCCGCGTTCGGCGTGTTCAGCGAGGTGGTGGCGACGTTCTCCAGCAAGCCGCTGTTCGGCTACCGCTCGATGGTCATGGCGACGATGGCGATCTTCCTGCTGTCGTTCCTCGTATGGCTGCACCATTTCTTCACCATGGGCGCGGGCGGCGACGTCAACGGGTTCTTCGGCGTGGCGACGATGATCATCGCGGTGCCGACCGGGGTGAAGGTCTTCAACTGGCTGTTCACGATGTATGGCGGGCGCATCCGCTTCGCCACGCCGATGTTGTGGGCGGTGGGGTTCATGGTCACGTTCGTGATCGGCGGGATGACCGGGGTGCTGCTGGCGATGCCCCCGGCCGATTTCCAGCTGCACAATTCGGTGTTCCTGATCGCGCATTTCCACAACGTCGTGATCGGCGGGGTGCTGTTCGGCGCGTTTGCGGGCTATGCTTATTGGTGGCCCAAGGCGTTCGGTTTCCGGCTCGACGAGAAATGGGGCAAGCGCGCCTTCTGGTTGTGGTTCACCGGTTTCTACGTCGCGTTCATGCCGCTCTACGTGCTCGGGTTGATGGGAATGACGCGGCGGCTCGACCGGTACGACGTGCCCGGATGGCATCCGTGGCTGCTGGTCGCGGCGGCAGGCGCGGTGCTGATCGCGCTCGGCATCGCGTGCCAGATCATCCAGATCGTCGTCAGCATCCGGGGCCGCGTGGCGCTGGCCGACCCGCACGGCGATCCGTGGGACGGGCGCACGCTCGAATGGTCGACCACATCGCCCCCGCCCGACTATAATTTCGCGGTGCTGCCCGACGTGACGGGCGAAGATGTCTATTGGGGCATGAAAACGCGCGCGCGGGGAGAACGGCGGATGGCCGACGCACCGCACTATGAGGAAATCGAGATGCCGCGCAATTCGGCCACCGGCGTGGTGTGCGCGTTCTTCGCCAGCGCGATGGGGTTCGCGCTGATCTGGCATATCTGGTGGCTGCTCGCGATCGGCTTTGTCGGCGCGTGGGCGACCTTCGTGGTGTTCGCGTGGCGCGACCAGAGCGATCGGCTGATCCCGGCTGGCGACATCGCCCGCGAAGACGGTCGCCGGCGTTCGGGCCAATCGACCCATCTCGGGCTGACGGAACCGCAATCATGAGCGCCCATACCGCCGACCCGCACAACCTGGGCCACGGCGATGCGCGCCCGATCAGCGAGCGCGGCCCGGCGCCCAAGGACATCGTCGTCGCTTACGGCTTCTGGATCTTCCTGCTCAGCGATTTCGTGCTCTTCTCGGGCTTTTTCGCGGCCTATGCTGTCATCTCCGGCGCCACTGCGGGCGGACCGTCGGTGCACGATATCGTGCACCTGCCGCTGGTCGCCGTGGAGACGACGCTGCTCCTGCTATCGTCTTTCGTCTGCGGCATGGCCGGGGTCGCGATGATGGCCCGCAGCCAGCGCTGGTTCCAGGCCGCGATGGCGCTGACCGCGCTGCTAGGCGCGGGCTTCCTGGCGATCGAGATCAGCGAGTTCGCGCGGTTGATCGGCGCGGGCAACGGACCCGATCGGAGCGCCTTCCTCTCGGCGTTCTTCGCGCTCGTCGGGTGCCACGGGCTTCACGTCACGCTCGGGCTCGTCTGGCTGACGACGATGATGGCGCAGGTTCGCGCCAAGGGATTCCGCGCCGATATCCGCCGCCGCACCGCCTGCTTCATGTTGTTCTGGCACGCGCTCGACATCGTCTGGGTCGGAGTGTTCACGATCGTCTATCTGCTGGGAGCGAACGGATGAGCCACGGCGACGAAGCCCCCGGCCAGGGCCCGGAAAAATCGATCGGCGCGGCGGTGCGCGGCTATCTGGTCGGGCTGGCGCTCGCCGCGATCCTGACCGCCGCGGCGTTCCTCCTGCCGATGACGGGATGGGTGTGGAGCCCGGCCCTCCCGGTCGCACTGGTGGCGCTCGCCGTCGGGCAGATGGGGGTGCATCTGGTGTTCTTCCTCCACATCACGACAGGCCCGGACAATACCAACAACGTCCTCGCGCTCGCGCTCGGGGTGCTGATCGTCGCGATCGTGCTGGTCGGGTCGATCTGGATCATGGCGCACCTCAACCATGAGATGATGCCGATGGACGCGTTGCAGAAGATGCAGCGCTAGGCCGCGCCGGCGGCGATATCGTTCGGCCCCACGCGACAAATGCTGTAACCATCGCCGGCGAGACGGCGAACACCTTGCGGGAGCGCGAATGCGGGCGAGTGAGGACGAATTGCGGGCATTGATGATAAGCGGGCTCGACGGCGATGCTACGGCCCACGCCGCCTTGTTGCGTGCGCTCGTGCCGCTGTTGCAGGCGTTCTATCGTCGGCGCGCGGGCAACGATATCGACGATCTGATGCAGGAAACGCTGATCGCGGTGCACACGCGCCGGGGCACGTACGATCGCGCGCGTCCGTTCACCGCGTGGATGTTCGCGATCGCGCGGTACAAGATGATCGACCATTTCCGCCGCAACCGGCGCACCGTTTCGATCGACGGGCTGGAGGAGATGCTCGTCGCCGAGGGGTTCGAGGATTCGTCGGGCGCGCGGATGGATGTCGAGCAGTTGCTCCAGACCCTGCCGGCCAAGCAGGCGCGGATGATCCGCGCGACGCGGATCGACGGATTGAGCGTGGCCGAAGCGGCGGCGCGCGACGCGATCGGCGAATCCGACGTCAAGATATCGGTCCACCGCGGCCTGAAGATGCTGATGGCGCGTGTGCAGGGAGGAAGGCGGTGAATATCGACCGCCTGATCGACGATCTCGCGCGCGATGTGCCGCCGGTTCGGCGCGGCGCGATCGGCCGGCGCGTCGCGATCGGCGCGGTGCTGGGCGTGATCGCATCGCTCGTCATCATGTTGCTCGGGCTGGGGGTGCGGCCCGATCTGACGACCGCGATGCACGGCTTCTCGTTCTGGATGAAATGGGGTTACACGATCTCGCTGTCGATCGCGGCGATCGGCGCGACCGTGACACTCGCGCGGCCCGAGGCGCGGACATCACGCTGGTTGTGGCTGATCGCCCTTCCCGTTCTATTGCTGGCAGGCGCCGGCGCGCTGGAGTTGATCCGCACGCCGCAGGCCGAATGGCTCAAGATGTGGCTCGGCGGGACTTGGCGGGCCTGCCCGTGGCTCGTCTTCGTGCTGGCGATGCCGATCTTCGTTGGCTTGCTCTGGTCGTTCCGCAAACTCGCGCCGACCCGGCTGCGCGCGGCGGGCGCGGTCGCGGGGCTGGCGGCGGGCGCGTTCGCCGCCACCGTCTATTGCCTGCACTGCCCCGAAGTCTCGGCGATCTTCGTGCTGACGTGGTATTCGCTCGGTATCCTGCTCGCCGCCGCGGCTGGTGCGCTACTCGGTCCGCGCCTCATGCGCTGGTGACGTGGTCGCGCCGCCCGGCGGAGGCTTCGGCAATCCGTCCCTGCCGCTACGATCCGGCGGTCGAGTGCTGCGAATAGATCGGATGCCAATGGCCCGCGCGGTACACGAAGATGTCGGACGAATTGACCGGCTCGCCGCTATCGGGCTTGGTCGACAAGAACGACACCACTGCGGTATCGCCGAACAGCTTCACCTCGGTGCGATAGGGATGTGCGGCGCGCCACGCGGCGGTCTTCGCGGCAACATCGGCGGGATTCTGCCCTTTTCGTGCATTCGCGCCCGCCACGATCCCCGCTTTGGTGTGGACCTTGCCGTCGGGGTTGATCGATACGTAGC
>JALYTP010000121.1 GCA_030854225.1 Pseudomonadota bacterium | reverse complement strand
GCGGGTGCTCGATCTGCCGGTTATCTCGGTCGATTACCGGCTCGCGCCCGAGGCGCCGTGGCCGGCGGCGCCGGACGATTGCGAGGCGGCGGCGCGGTGGATCGCGAACAGCCCCGGCACGCTGGGCCGTCACATCACCGCGCTGATCGTCGCGGGTGACAGCGCGGGGGGCAATCTGGCGATCGTCACGGCGATGGCGCTGCGCGATGCGCCCGCCGCCGTGCCAGTGATCGCCCAGCTGCTATTCTATCCCGCGACCGACATGGCCGGCACCGCAGATTACCCGTCCTTCACCGATTTCGCCGAAGGCTATCTGCTGACGCGCGACGGGATGGCGTGGTTCGATGCGGCGTATCGCGCCGAGGCGACGCATATCCGCAGCTCGCCGCTCAAGGGCGATCTCGCCGGGATACCCCAGGCGGTGGTGGTGACGGCAAGCCTCGATCCGATCCGCGATCAGGGCCGCGCGTTCGCCGCCGCACTGGCCAGTGCCGGGGTGCCGGTGGTGTTCCGTGAGGCGAAGGGCAATATCCACGGCTTCATCACGTTGCGCCAGGCAATCCCGTCCTCGGCCGGCGATGTCGCCGGGGCGCTCGCCGCGATCAGGGACATGATCGTCGAGGCAGAAGGCGAACGCGTGATGGCGCAGGCCGCCGCAGCGTGATCGATCCCGCATCCCTGCCCTATCGCCCCTGCGCCGGGGTGATGCTGCGCAACCGCGATGGCCGGGTGTTCGTCGGTCAGCGGCTCGATACCGTGATGGACGCGTGGCAGATGCCGCAGGGCGGGATCGAGCCCGGCGAGGACGCGCTGACCGCCGCGGTGCGTGAGCTGCGCGAGGAAACCGGCATCGCCGCGAACAAGGTGTCGATGGTCGCCGAGGCGCCTGATGAATTGCACTACGATCTGCCGCCCGAGCTCGTCGGCAAGATGTGGAAGGGAAAATATCGCGGCCAGCGCCAGCGCTGGTTCCTGTTCGATTTCCTGGGCGAGGATACCGATATCGACCTCGCCACCGCGCATCCCGAGTTCGGCGCCTGGCGCTGGGTCGATCCGGCCGAACTTCCCGCGCTGATCGTTCCGTTCAAACGCGCGCTGTACGAAGAGGTGATCGCCGCCTTCGCATCGCACCTCGGGGTCGATTCGTAACATCCGCAACGATCCAGGGGTGGAGCGGCGCGCGCGGAGCGGCTAGTCGTTGCAGCGTGACCATGCTTACCGCCCCCGAACACGCCGTCGTGGATCACGCCCGCGCCGCCCCGATGCTCCCGCAGGTGCAGGATTGGGCCGCCGTCAACAGCGGTACGCGCAACCTTGCCGGGATGGCGGCAATGGCGGGCAAACTCGCCGATGCGTTTTGCGTGCTGCCCGGCGATCTCACGTTGGTCGATGCCGAGCCGGTCGAGACGGTCGGCGCGGACGGTGTCGTGCGGATGCTGGATCATGGCCGCCACCTTCATCTGTCGGTGCGCGCCGACGCGCCGGTGCGGATGTTGTTCACCGGGCATATGGACACGGTCTATCCCGTGGATCATCCCTTCCAGGCGCAGACCTTCCTCGACGCCAACACGCTGAACGGCCCCGGCGTCGCCGACATGAAAGGCGGGCTTTCGCTCATGCTCGCCGCGTTGAGCGCGGTCGAAGCATCGCCGATGGCGGGGCGGATCGGTTACGAGGTGATGATCAATTCGGACGAGGAAACCGGCTCGCTCTCCTCCGCCACACTGGTCGCCGCTGCCGCGCGCGGCAAGGTCGCCGCGCTGACCTACGAACCGGCGCTGCCGGACGGCACGCTCGCCGGCGCGCGCGGCGGCACCGGCAATTTCTCGATCGTGGTGCGCGGCAAGAGCGCGCATGCCGGGCGCAACCCGGACGATGGCCGCAACGCCATCGTCGCGGCGGCGGATATCGCGCTGCGGCTCAGCAAGGCGCGCGGGCCTCGTCTTGCGGTGAACCCGGCACGGATCGAGGGGGGTGGCCCGAACAACGTCGTTCCCGATCTGGCGATCCTGCGCGTCAATTTCCGCCCCGCAGCGGCGAACGAGATCGCGCGCGCGCAGGCGCAGATCGATGCGGTGGTGGCGCTGGTCGCGGCCGAGCATGACGTGACGATCCAGGTGCACGGCAGCTTCAACCGCCCGCCCAAGCCGATCGACCCCGGCGCGGCCAAGCTGTTCGAACTGGTGAAGACCGCCGGCACCGCGCTCGGGCTCAGCATCGGCTGGCGCGCCACCGGGGGCGTTTGCGACGGCAACAACATCGCGGCCTGCGGGGTGCCCGTCGTCGACACGATGGGGGTGCGCGGCGGCGCGATCCATTCGGCGGACGAATTCCTGCTGGTCGACAGCCTTCCCGAGCGCGCGGCGCTATCCGCGCTCACCATCCTGCGCATAGCCGAACGAGGTGGCCTGTGAGTTTCTGCATCCGCGCGGCGCGCGACACCGATCTTCAGGCATTGTACGAAATGGCCAAGCTGACAGGCGGGGGCTTCACCAATTTGCCGCCCGACAAGAAGGCGTTGAAGACCAAGCTCGACCGCAGTCGCGCGGCGTTCGACCGCACCGACGATGCGCTGGGCGACGATCAGTTCGTCTTGGTGCTCGAGAATAACGAAACCGGCGAGGTGCGCGGCACCTGCCAGATGTTCAGCAACGTGGGGCAGCATTACCCCTTCTACAGCTACCGCATCGGCACGTTGACACAGCATTCGAAGGAGCTCGACCGCACGTTTCGCGCCGATATGTTGACCCTGACGACCGATCTGGAAGGGTCGAGCGAGGTCGGCGGGTTGTTCCTGCACCCCGGTGAGCGCGCCGGCGGGCTGGGGCTGCTGCTCGCACGCAGCCGCTATTTGTTCATCGCGCAACACCGCGCACGTTTCGCCGACCGGGTGCTGGCCGAATTACGCGGGATCATCGACGAAGCGGGCGGGTCGCCCTTCTGGGACGGGCTGGCGGGCCGGTTCTTCGGGATGAATTTCCAGGATGCCGACCAGTTCAACGCGACCCACGGCCACCAGTTCATCGCCGACCTGTTCCCCAAGCACCCGATCTACGTCGCGATGCTCAGCGAATCGGCGCGCGCGACGATCGGCCTGCCGCACCCTTCGGGCCGCGCGGCTATGCGGATGCTGGAGCATGAAGGGTTCGCCTACGAGAAATATGTCGACATCTTCGACGGCGGCCCGACGATGACGGCGCGCACCGATGCCGTCCGCACGATCCGCCAGGCGCGCGGCGCAGCGGTCGAGGTGATCGACGACGATGGCGGCGAGCAGGCGTTGATCGCACACGGTCAGCTGGCTGATTTCCGCTGCGCCTATGGCCGCGTCCGCCCGTGCCGCGCGGGGGTGGCGATCGACCGCCAATCCGCGCGCGCGCTGGGGGTGCAGGAGGGCGACCGCGTCAACCACGTCGCGCGGCTCTAGGATGCAGATCGAGATCAATTTCGACGGGCTGATCGGGCCGAGCCACAATTATGCCGGACTGTCGCCGGGCAATCTCGCCGCGACAGGGAGTGCGGGGCAGGTCGCGCACCCGCGTCAGGCCGCGCTCGAAGGGATTGCCAAGATGCGCGCGAACCTCGCGCTCGGGCTGGTGCAGGGGGTTTTCTGTCCGCTCGCCCGCCCCGATCATGCCTGGCTCGCTAGCCTATCGACGGACTATGCGGCTGCGGCCCCGCATCTGCGCGCGCAGGCGCTGTCTGCGTCGGCGATGTGGGCGGCGAATGCGGCGACGGCTTCTCCCGGATCCGATACCCGCGATGGCCGCTGTCACCTGACCGTCGCCAACCTCGTGACGATGCCGCATCGCAGCCACGAATGGCCTGGCACGCTCGCGCAGTTGCGCCTCGCCTTCGCGCATGAGGCTTTCGCCGTTCACGCGCCGGTGCCGCCGCCATTCGGCGACGATGGCGCGGCCAATCACATGCGGCTGTGCCCGGCGCACGGCGCGCCGGGGATCGAGATATTCGTCTACGGCGTCTCGGGCGGCCCCTTCCCCGCCCGCCAGCACCGCGAGGCGAGCGAGGCAGTGGCGCGCGCGCATCGCCTCGATCCCGCGCGAACACTCTTCGTCGCCCAATCCGACGAAGCGATCGCCGCCGGCTCCTTCCATAACGATGTCGTCGCGGTGGCGAACGAACGCGTGCTGTTCGCGCACGAACAGGCGTTTGCCGGCAAAGCGGGGTTTTACGCCGACCTCCGCCGTTTGATGCCCGAGGTCGAGATCGTCGAGGTGCCGGCGGCGCGGATCAGCCTGGCCGATGCGGTGAAATCATACCTGTTCAACGCGCAACTGGTGACGCCCCCGGACGACGCGATGACGTTGATCCTGCCCGGCGAAGCGCGCGACCATCCCCGTGTCTGGCCTTGGTTGCAGGAATTGATCGCCGGCAACGGCCCGATCCGGCGACTGGAAGTGGTCGACGTGCGCCAGTCGATGGCCAATGGCGGCGGGCCGGCGTGCCTGCGGCTGCGCGTCGTCGCCGATCCCGCGACGATCGATCCGCGCTTCCTGGTCGATGCGGCGAAGCTGGACCGGATCGCCGACGTGGTGACGACGCACTGGCCGGAGCGGATCGCCCCGGCCGATATCGCTGATCCGGCGCTGATCGCCCGCATCGAGGCGGCGCGGCGCGCGCTCCTCGAAAGTCTCGATCTTATCGAATTAATTTACACATAAGTAGAACACACGCGGAACAGCCGTTTCTGAAGGTCGGTTTTCCACAGTTTGTACGTTCATGTTTCGGACTTTCCGCCAGTTCTGGTTATGCACAGCCCTGCAAGACACTTAATTTGCCTCCCAGCGAAGCATGGCTGAGCCAGCCAACGCCGCTTGGTCGCGCCCGCGCGCGTAGAGCTCAACCATCCGAAGTGTTTGCCCTGATATCGCCGCCGTCTCAGCGATCGAGCAGCCGGCCTCGAGGAGCGCAATGACAGCGTTCTTGCGCAGCCCATGAGGCACGCACGTAGCGTTTTCGGTGGCGGTGAACTCCTTGAGCGCCTTTCGTGCCATGTCGCCGCTGATCGACCTCCCGCCCGGTGTCAGGCAGATCAGGCCGGTCGTCCGACCAAGCTTCGCCAGCTCGTCCCGCAACGCGCGGTGGAGCGGGATGCTTAGAAGTTTCCCGGTCTTTTGCTGGCGCACCATCATTCGATCGCCGGTGATGTCCCCGAACGACATTCTCAGCACGTCCCCGAGGCGCTGGGCCGTGTAATAGAGCAAATGGGTCAGCAACCGGACCTGCGTGTCATCGGACGCTAGCGCGGCCTTGAGGGCGTGTTCCGGCCAAGGGCGGTGCGTCCCCATCACCAGCCCTTCGATCCCCTCGCATGGGTTGGCGTAGCGGCGAGCTTCGCGTCGAGAAGGTTGCGTGTCTCGTCGCGAAGGCATTCTTCGGGCCGCGACCGGATGGCACCTACGTGTGCCACCGTGACGGTGATCGCTCAAACGACGAGGCGAC
>JALYTP010000120.1 GCA_030854225.1 Pseudomonadota bacterium | reverse complement strand
CTGCCCGCCCGTCGCCGCGCGCGCGAACACCGGGTCGGCCAGCCCGGCGGCGATCCTCCCCGGCACCTCGCCCGACAGGTGCATCGCAAAGCCCGTATCGGTGATGTCCCAGCGGATGAGGTCAGCCGAATCGGGCAGGGTGGTGGCAAACGGGTCGCCGATCTCGAAGCCCGCCGGGGTCGCGGAGACGAGCGCCGCCGCCGCGCCATCGCCGAATTGCAGCATGGCGAGCAGGGATTCGATTTCTGCGGTGCGCTGAAGATGCAACGTCGATAGCTCGACGCACACCACCAGCACGCGAGCGGCGGGTTCCGATCGCACGATGTGGCGCGCGGTGCGCAGGGCAGAGATGGCGGCGTAACAGCCCATGAACCCGATCAGCAGGCGCTCGACCGACGGATCGAGCCCGAGCCGCGCTGCGATGATCTGGTCGATCCCCGGTGCGACGAACCCGGTGCAGCTCGCCACCACCAGATGGGTGATCCCGGTGATCGGATGGCTCGCCGCCAGCGCCTCGATCGCGGCGAGGCCCAAGGCGGGCGCCGCCTCGGCATATAACGCCATGCGCGCCGCGGTGCCGGGCAGCCCGGCAGCGGCGTAGAAGCCATCGGGCGCGACCGGCGATCCACCTACGGGGGTTCGCGCCAGCACCGACCAGCGATGCGCGATCCCCGATCGCGCCGCCATCCGCGCGAACACCTTTCCGGTGCGCGTATCGTCGATCTGCCGCGCTGCCCAATCGACGAAGGCATGGTGGATGTCGTGATCCGGCACGGCGGTGCCGATGGCATTCAAGAAGGCGGGGCTGGGCAGGAAGGCAGGACTGGGCAAGAAGCGGCTTTCACAGGTGCCGAAGCGGCATGTCGAGCGGACAACGCGGCGATCGCGCTTCCGGGCCCGAATGGTCGAAGAAGCTTGCGAGATAGGCTAAGGTCAGGACGTGTTGCAAAGATTGCGCGCGGGCGGGGGTTGATTCAACGGTGGCGCAAGGAGACGCTTCTGGGGGGTGCGTAACTACGGCAACGACGGATGCCGCGATGCGAGCAACGTGCCGCTGGGAATCGGCTCGCTGACCGAGAATGTGCTCATCCTCCTGGTCGCGACGGGATCGCCGCCCGTAGTGAGGCAAGCAGCCGCTCGATGTCGTCCTCGTCGCTCTCGAACGAGGTGATGCAGGCTCGCAATACGAGCCGTCCACCCACGCTAACGGATGAAATCCAGGCCGCACCGGAGGCGATGACGCTCGACTCGATAGCTCGGATCGCGGCGTCGTCCGCGTCGGGCAGGACGAATCCGACGATCGGCAACGTGGTGTCGTTGACGATCCGCCAGCCGTCGCGGCGCAGCCCGTCGCGCAATCGGTCGGCGAGCGCGATGCTGCGATCGATCAGCGCGCAATATCCCGGCAGCCCGAGCGTGGCGAGCGCGGTGAATAGCTTCGCACCGATGAAGCGCCGCGACCATTGCACCGAATGAAGATACGCGTCGTGGTGCTCGGACGATGCTGACGGCATGTAACCCGTCGACACGCCGAATGCTGTCACCAGAGGCTCCCAGTCCCGCGCCAGATAGAGCCCGGCGCCCATCGGCACGCTCAGCCACTTGTGCGGATCGATCGTCACGCTGTCGGCGCCATCGATTCCAGCGAAGAGGTGGTGGTGTCGAGGATGCAGGAGTGCCGCACCGGCCCAAGCCGCATCGACGTGCACATGCGCACCGTGTCTGCGCCCCACCTCGACGACGCTGCCGATGTCATCGATCGCGCCCTGTGCGGTGGTGCCGGCAGTGGCGACCACGAGGATCGGCTCGTAGTCGCAGTCGCGCTCAATGGCTGCCGCGAGCCCGGCGCCGCTCATGCGCAGACCGTCATCCGACGCAACCAGCCGCACTGCGCCCGCCCCCATCCCGGCTGCTCGCGCCAACTTGATCCAGGCAAGATGCGATTCTGCGGATGCATAGATCGCGGGACGCCTGCCGCTGCGCGGTAGGCCGTCACGAGCCCATGACGGGTAACGCTTCCCGAGCGCCGCAAGCACGGCCGTCTGATTGGCTTCGCTACCTCCGCTGGTGAAGGTTCCGGCGGCGGCGCCGTCGGCCCACACGCGCTCGGCGAACAACCGCACCAGCTTGCGCTCGATTTCGGCGGCGGCGGGGGCGTGGCTCCAGACTGCAAGCTGAGGATTGATCGCGGAGGCCACGATGTCGCCGGCGATCGCCGCAGGCAAGGACGGAGGATTGAAAAGTCCGAAATAACGTGGGTGATCCGAGCGGACGGCAAACCCGCGGAGCAATGAAAGCAGATCATCCACCACGCCCGAAAGATGACGAGGGGCAGCGAAATCATAGCTCGAAAGCAGGGCTGCCAGCGCTTTCTCATCGATAGGTCCCGCGACCGGGTCGCCGTGACGTAATGACAATGCCGCATCGACCTGCGCGGCGACGGAGGAAAGTACGGTTTCGGGCATCCGCCCATCTGGCGCTGATTGTCTACGTGACGCCAGTGGCGTAAATGACATAAATGGTGAACATTCCGCCAAATCGTCGCCACCTCGTTGCCGCGCTCGCGCATGAGGATCTTTGCACATTCGAATACGGCATAACCGCTGAGATCTTCGGTCAGCAGCGTCCAGAGATGGGCGAAGATTGGTACGACTTCTTGACGGTAGCCGACCGACCTGGCCCACTTCGCGCGCTCGGCGGTCTCACCTTCCAGGCAGAGCGTGGCATCGACGCACTCGCAAGCGCGGATACCATCGTCATTCCAGGATGGACCGGTGTCGATGTCCCCGTCCCCCACGATCTCGTGGACGCGTTGGTCGCAGCTCATTCCCGAGGCGCGCGTATCGCCACCATCTGCTCCGGGGTATTCGTCCTCGCGGCAACCGGCCTGCTCGATGGAAAGCGAGCCACGACCCACTGGCGATATGCCGCGGTCCTTGAGGAACGACATCCCGCGATCATCGTCGATCCCCACGTATTGTATGTGGATGAAGCGCCCCTCTTCACCTCAGCCGGTAGCTCGGCGGGCATCGACCTCCTGCTCCACATTGTGAGGTGCGATCATGGAGCCGAAACGGCGAATGTCCTCGCCCGCCGTCTCATAATGGCGCCCCACCGCCAAGGCGGGCAGGCACAGTTCATTGAGCGGCCTGTCCCGCGTCGCGAGGGAAGCCGACTGGCCCCCCTTCTCGATGCCATGCGTGCCGAGCTTGGTCGAAACCATCGGATCTCCGATCTCGCCAATGCCGTCGCGATGAGCGAACGCACGTTTCTGCGTCGCTTCAACGAGGCGACGGGTATGTCACCGGGCGAGTGGTTGACCTCCGAACGCATGGAGTTGGCCAAACAACTGCTCGAAACGAGCGAAATCGCGATCGAAAAAGTGGCGTTGGCATCGGGATTCGGCACCATCGCCACATTACGGCATCACTTTCGACGGCGGATGAGCCTGTCACCTCGGCACTATCGAGCACGCTTCCGGGCAACGCATGATGCGGCAGACGGCCGTCACTAGAGTCGGGTTGCTACAACGGGGTCCTTGCCACGGCAAGTGGGGCTTCGCGGTTGACGACTGTAGTCGCAAAGCGGCTCTCCGGCAGTGGCAACCGCTGCGATGTCGGTTACCGCCGATCGCCGACAAAGCGCCGGGAGTCAGCCGGTTCGGTCGCCTGCGAGGAACGTGGCCAGCGCATTGATGAGCAGCGCGGGATCGACTTCCGGATTGGCGGCGACGTTGCGTAGCCAGAGTTCCCCGTCGATCAGCGCCGTCGAGACCGATCCCGGGCCGAGCGCCCCGACGATCGGTTGCAGGAGGGCCGCATCGCGCGGTCGCCATGCCACCACGCCACAATTGGGCGGCGCGAACAATTCCAGCAGCGGGTGCGCGTCGACGAAGCGGCCCAGCACCTCCGCCGCTTCCACGCAGCGGTCGAGCCTCTGTGCCAACCCCTCCCGACCCCAGGACAGCAGGGTCGCCAGGAGCGGCACCGCCGACGCGCCGTGCGATCCAAGCAGCCCCACGTTCGGGCTCGCGAGGTACGGCGCCCCCGAACTCACAACTGCGTGCGAGGCGGCGGTTTCGCGGAACAGCACCAGCCCCGACTCCTTGGGCTGGAAGAGCAGCTTGTGGCCGGAGATCGCGACGGAATCCGCGTGGTCGATGCCATCGAGCAGCGGGGCGTGGCGCGGGCTGAGCCGCAGGGGCCCGGCCCAGGCGGCGTCGACGTGGAGCCACGCCGCATGCCTGACTGCATCCAGCGGATCGATCGCCCCGACGGCGGTGGTGCCGGCGGTGAGGACGAGCGCGGCGCTGCTCAAGTCGACCGGAACGGCATCGGGATCGATCCGCCCGCTCCGATCGGTCGGCACGGAGATCAGGCGCAATCCAAGCAGGGCGGCGGACTTGGCGATCGAGATGTGCGCGGCCTCGCTGGTCACCACCTCGGTCACCCCCATGCGCTCGCGCGCCGCCCAAAGCGCGGTGAGGTTGGCTACCGTCGAGCCGGGCGTCATGTGGCCGCCGTCCATGCCATAAGCCGGCGCGAGCCATGCCACGACGCGCTCCTCGATTTCGCGGGCGACCGGCGCGGTTTCCGCGTGAAGCAGATTCTGGTTGGCCGCCGCGTTCCATAGGCTCGTCGCCCAGGTGATCCAGGGCGTCGGCGGATCCATATGGGCGAACCACGAAGGATGTGCATGCACGGACGCGCCGCCCAATATATGCGGTGCCAGGCGCTCGATCGTCGCCATCTGCCCGATCCCGACCTCGGGCAGCGCGTCCGGTAGGTTCGCATCCTGGAAGGTTATCTCACCGCGCAAGGCGTCGAGCGCATATCGAAGCCCGTCTTCGTCGATCGTGAAACTCCGGTCCAAGTGCTCCGCTCCGATGTCAGGTCAGTGGGGACCGTCGGTGTCGACCGTCCGCCCCCAACCTGCAAGAAGCATGATGACCGATGCGTCGTCGTTCCTCGAACGGTCGATCCACGCCCGACCGCATCACGCGATCTTCACCGCCGCGGCCCTCCAGTTACTGTGGGGGATCGTACGCTATGCGCCGGTTCAAGGGCCGCCGCCGCAGCGCTCCCGGCCGTGCCAGCAGCTCGCCGCGCGCCGGCCTACACCGCGCGCGGCGCCCCGCACTCTAGATGATCTCGTTGAACTCGAGCACGTTGCGGTCGGGATCGCGGATGAAGCAGACCTTGCGGCGGCCGTGGCCGAACACGCTCGGCCCCTCGGTAATCGGGATGCTCCGCTCCGCCAGCCAGGCGACCAGCGCGTCCATATCGTCGACGATAAAGGCCGCGTGGGTGTATCCCGCGCGCTTGACGGGAACGTCCATCAGGATGTTGCCCTCGTCGCAGGGCACGGCGTTGTAGATCAGGTGCACCCGCACCCCGGTCGCGTTGATCATCCCCCGAGCCTTGGCATTGGGCGATTCCTCGGCTGGATCGGCCGCGAAGCCGAGCTGTTCGTAGAAGGCCTGCGCGGTCTGGATG
>JALYTP010000119.1 GCA_030854225.1 Pseudomonadota bacterium | reverse complement strand
CTCAGGATTAGCGTTCGCTAATCCGTGTGCGGTCGCTCGTAAGGCTTCGCCTTACTTGCTGCGCTCGACCTGTTCGAATTCCAGTTCCACTGGCGTCGCGCGGCCGAAGATGCTCACCGACACCTTCACGCGGCTGCGATCGAAATCGAGTTCCTCGACGAGGCCGTTGAAGCTGGCGAACGGGCCTTCGAGCACCTTGACCGAATCGCCGATCTCGTAATCGATCTTGATCTTGGTCTTGGGCTGGGCGGCAGCCTCTTCCTTCGAATTGAGCATGCGCGCGGCTTCCGCCTCGCTGATCGCCTGGGGCTTGCCGTTGGGACCGAGGAAGCCGGTGACCTTGGGGGTGTTCTTGACGAGGTGATAGACGTCGTCGTTCATGTTCAGCTTGGCGAGGACGTAGCCGGGCATGAACTTGCGCTCGACCGCGATCTTCTTGCCGCGCCGCGCCTCGGTCACCGTCTCGGTCGGCACCTCGATCTGCTCGACCAGCGTGTCGAGGCCCTTGCGCGTCGCCTCGGCCATGATCGCGTCGCGCACCTTGCCCTCGAAGCCCGAATAAGCGTGGATGATGTACCAGCGTGCCATGATCAGCCTTCGTGAATGTGAATTAATTGGCGAGTTTGAGGAGCGCGGCGATGAGGCCTTCGAACACCTTGTCCACGCCCAGGAAGAACACCGCCAGGATCGTCGTCATGATGAGCACCATCACGGACGTCATCACCGTTTCCTTGCGCTTGGGCCAGATGACCTTCTTGGTCTCGGCCTGGACCTGCCGGATGAATTCGATCGGGGACGTTTTCGCCACGCGGTTGTGCCTTTGCTTTGCCAGCCGAACCCGGGACATGGGCCCGCCGCCCGGACCTGCCAAGGCCCGATGACGACAATTCCCAATTTCGGAATGGAGAGGCGTTTAACAGCGGCCGATCACCGGAGCAAGTCCCCTGACACGCCGGAGGGGATCGCGGGCGCGACCCGCTGGCCGGCCTTGTGCGTCGCGGGATGGGCGTCGCCGATCTCGCACGCGCTGGGGCTGGCAGGGGAGCTCGGACTCGAACCGAGGGCCTTCGGTTTTGGAGACCGACGCTCTAACCAACTGAGCTACACCCCTAGGCCGTCCGGGGCCTTAGCGTGGCGCCGCCGCGCGGGCAAGCGGGTCGGTATCAGGCGGCGGCGCTGTGGCGGATGTCGCCGGCGTTTTCGCCCGCGCTGCGCTGCGCGATCGCGCGAGCCTCTTCGACGGGGAGCGGGCGGCCGAAATAATAACCCTGCACCTTGGTGCAGCCAAGATGCTGGATCATCTGGTGCTCGCTCTCGGTCTCCACCCCCTCCGCCGTGGTCGCCATGCCGAGCGACTGGGCGAGCGCGACGACCGCGCGGATGATCGCGATCGCCTCCTTCTCGCCCTTCGCCGCGCCCTGGACGAAGCTGCGATCGATCTTGATCGACGAAAACCGCGTGCGGCTGAGATAGCCGAGCGACGAATAGCCGGTGCCGAAATCATCGAGACTGAGCCGTACGCCGAGATCGAGGATGCGTTCGAGCACCTGGATCGCGACGGTGCCTTCGCGCATGAACACGCTCTCGGTCACTTCGAGCTCGAGCCGTTCGGCGGGCAGCCCGCTATTCGCCAGCGCCGACACCACGGTCGAGACGAAGGCGGGATTGTGCAACTGTTCGGGCGAGACGTTGACCGCGATGCGCGTCGGCGAGGGCCAGCGCATGGCCTCCTCGCAGGCGCAGCGCAGCACCCATTCGCCGATCGGCGCGATCAGCCGCGCATCCTCCGCCAAGGGCACGAACTTCATCGGCGAGATCGCACCGTGCTCGGGATGGTTCCAGCGCAGCAGCGCCTCGAACCCGGTGAGCTTGCCGGTGCCGGCATCGACGACGGGCTGGTAATTGAGGTGCATCTCGTCATTCTGCACCGCCTTGCGCAGCGCGATTTCCAGCACGCGGCGTTCCTCCGCATCGCTGTGCAATTGCGGTTCGTAGGTGTGGTATGCGCCGCCCCCGGCATCCTTCGAGCGGTACAGCGCGAGATCGGCCGAGCGGATCAGCATTTCGGCGGTGCGCCCGTCGCGCGGGCCATAGGCGATCCCGACGCTCGCGCCGATATACAGCGTGTGCTGATCGAGTTCGTAGGGGCGCGAGAGCGTATCGATGATCGACCGGGCGAGCCGTTCGCAGCGCGCGCCGTCGCTCGCATCGCGGATCACCACCGCGAATTCGTCGCCGCCCAGCCGCCCGATCATCTCGTTATCGGTGACCAGCTGGCTCAACCGTTCGGATACGCGACCGAGCAACCGGTCGCCGACGGGGTGCCCGAGCGTATCGTTGACCGCCTTGAACCGGTCGAGATCGATCATCATGAAGGCGCAGCGCGCGCCCCATTTCTCCGCCTCGGCCATGGCATTCGCCAGCGCCTCGTTGATGAGCAGGCGGTTGGGCAGGCCGGTCAACGTATCGAACCGGGCAAGGCGGCTGATCTTGTCGGCCGAGGCGCGCTTCTCGGTCACGTCCGAGCCGACGCCGCGAAACCCGCAAAACGCATCGAGATCGTCCGAGCGCGGTGCGGCGGCGAGTTCGAACCAGCGCTCCTCGCCATCGACATCGACCGGCACCAGCAGGCTGCGGAACGCCTCGCGGTGCTTGAGCTTGTCGGCCAGATCGCGCAGCGCCGGGGTGAAATCGCCCTTGTCCCAGCTCGCCCCGGCCAGCACCTGGAGGAACGGGGTTCCGTTGACGGCGATGGGATCGAGCCCGAAGGCCCTGGCGAAGCGCTGGCTGGCGCGCACCACGCGGCGGTTGGAGTCGGTTTCCCACAGCCAGTCGCCGTGATGATCCTCGAATTCGTGCAGCAGCAGGCTGACCGTCTCGTCGCGTTCGCCCAGCGCGATCTCTCCGGCGCGGATCACCACCAGCGCCTTGGCGCGGGCATAGCAGGAGATCATCAACAGCGCGGTGAACAAGGCGGTCGCCGCCGCCACCGTGGGGCCGCCGATGAAGAAGAACATGGTCGATACGGCCGCCCCGACGATGGCGAGGAAGGCCAGGGTGGCGAGAGGCAGCGCGGCGATCGCGACGGCCGATGCGGTCATCAGCAGCGACAGCACGATCCACAGGCCGAGCACCAGCCCGGCTTCGGCGCGCAGCCCGGCCATGACCGGGGGGATCGCCCACACGATGCCGAGCGCGATGCCCTCGTGCACCGTGTCGCGCACGTCGCGCAACGTCGCGGTTTGTTCGGTGCGGCCGCGCGAGGCGAGGCGGCGGAGCGATACGGCGCTCGCGATCAGCGCGACCGCGCCGCCCCAGCTCCACAGCATCCAGTGCGGCACCACCGTCGCCGCGATCAGCGCGACCAGCGCGGCGGCGACGACGTTTACCGCCAGCAGGAAGATCGCGAGCTGGCTGCCGGCGTTCAATTGCGCCGCGCGGATCGGCTCCCAATCGGTCGTATCCGCCGGGTCATGGAGACCCAGCAGCGCGCGCGCATCCAGCTGCGGCTTGGCGAATTCAGAAGACGGTGTCCGGCTCACGCGGCGGGCATAGCGCGCGGTAGGTTAGCGGATGGTTATGATGCGCTGCGCAAATCGCGCGAAAAATGCGTCAGGCGGCCAGATCGTAGGGCTGGATTTCGCCCGACAGGTACAGCGTGCGCGCCTTGGCGCGGCTCAGCTTGCCCGATGACGTGCGCGGCAGGGTGCGCGGCGGGATCAGCTCGATCACGCAGTTCATCCCCGTGACGGAACGCACCCGCTCGCGGATTTCCTCGCGCAACCGCACGCGCTCGGCCTCGTCGGAGGTGCGGCACTGGACCAGCACCGCCGGCGTCTCCTCGCCCCCCGGCGTGGTGATGGCGAAGGCGGCGATGTCGCCGGCCTTGAAGCCGGGCAATTGCTCGACCGCCCATTCGATATCCTGCGGCCAGTGGTTGCGGCCGTTGACGATGATCATGTCCTTGGCGCGGCCGACGATGTAGATGTACCCGTCCGACAGATAGCCCATGTCGCCGGTGTCGAGCCACATGCCGGCGCCGGCAGGATCGGGGGCCATGCAGGCCGCGGTCGCCTCGGGATCGCGGAAATAGCCGGTCATCACCGACGGGCCCGCGCACCAGATCTTGCCGATCGCGCGTTCGGGGAGCGGGGTGCCGTCCTCCTCGCGGATCGCGATCGTCATGCCGAGCGCGGGCTTGCCGCAATTGACGATCGCGCGGAAACGCTGCGGCCGGTCCTGCCCGTGCTCGATCCCCGACAGCTGGGTTTCCTCGACCAGTTCGACGCGGATGCCCTCGCCCGGGGGCATGATCGACACCGCCAGCGTGGCCTCGGCCAGGCCATAGCTCGGGGTGAAGGCGCTCGCCTGGAAGCCGGCATCGGCGAAGGCGTCGACGAATTCCTGCATCACGTCGGGGCGGATCATGTCCGCGCCATTGCCCGCGACGCGCCAGCGCGACAGATCGAACCGGTCGGCGACGTGGCTCTGCGTGCCGATGCGGCGGGCGCAGATATCGTAGCCGAAGGTCGGCGAATAACTGAGCGTGGTGCCCGGGTTGCGGCTGATCAGATCGAGCCACGCCAGCGGGCGGCGCGCGAAATCCTCGGTCTTGAGGTAATCGGTCGAGACCTGGTTGGCGACGGGCGAGAGGAAACAGCCGACCAGCCCCATGTCGTGATACCACGGCAGCCACGAGACGCAGCGATCGCCCTCGCAAACCTTCATGCCGATCGAATGCGCCGCCAGGTTGGAGAGCAACTGGGCGTGGGTGATGATCACGCCGTGCGGGAAGCGGGTCGAGCCGCTCGAATATTGCAGGTACGCGACATCGTCGCTCTGCGCCTGCGGCAGCGTCGCCTCGGGCGCGGCGCGCTCGGCGAAGCTGGCCCAGTCGACGCCCTCGATCCCGGTGAGCTTCGCCGCGTCGCCGGCCATCTGCGCCAGTTCGGGCGGATAGATCAGCATCACCGGATCGCAGCTGCCGAGCTGGACGCGGAGCTGGTCGATATACGAATCGCGCCCGCCGAACGAGGTCGGCAGCGGCAGCGGCACCGGCCACGCGCCGGCATAGACCACGCCGAAGAAAAGGGCGGCGAATTCGGGGCTCGTCTCGGCGACCAGCGCGATGCGGTCATGCGGCTTGATCCCGGCGGCGATCAGCCGGCGCGCCGCGTCGATCGCATCGTCGCGCAGGTCGGCAAAGGTGTAGCTGCGCGTCAGCGCCCCGCGCGGATCGTGGAAATTGAGCCCGCGCACCCCGCGCGCCGCATAATCCAGCGCCTCGCCGAGCGTCGCGAAATCGGCATAGCGGCGGGGCAGGGGGTCGTCGGTCGGCGTGCCGGTCGCGGCGGGCCTGTCGGCCAGCAACGTCTCCGATCCTGCAACTTCGATGGCCATCTATCTTCGCGCCCTTGCGTGGCGACCGGTTCGTTCCGGCCGCTTCTTGTGAAGCGTGCACTCCTGGCGGGTCCAGGCGTTCAAATTCCGGTGCGACTGTGGCACAATCAAGGCGCATGTCGCCGCGATCACGCTC
>JALYTP010000118.1 GCA_030854225.1 Pseudomonadota bacterium | reverse complement strand
GATCAGATCACTCATGCCAGCGCCTCCTTGCACCGCCATTCAATCAACCAATCGCGTCCACCGCAAAGCTATTTAACAGGTCCTGAGCCTAGTGCTGCATTGTCGGCATTTTCGCGCTGACTCTCATTGTAGCTATCTCCAATGGTCGCGATATTGTGAAGATCGTCTTCAGCGCAGTCGTGTCCCCACTCCCACGCCAAGGCGACCAGCGCATCCACTTGCTCCACCATCCCAGCCGGAACGTCCGACGCGGCGCTCTCCTGTTCGGTGAAGGCGTCGAGCGCGGCGACGATCAGGTGGCGATTGTTGAACGCGAGAAACCTTACCGCGTCATCATGGCTGCCAATGACGGCCGCGCTAAATCTCTTCGCAATGTCGCTGTCCCGCGCCCGCTGTTCCTTATCGTTCATGATGGCGAACCCTCCTGGTTTGCGATGAGATGGGCGCGTCCGACAGGGGTAATCTCATACTGCCTAACCGGAAAACTATTGCAGCCGACGCGTGTGTAACCCCCTGTCCACGAGACGAAACCCATGACGATCACGGCCTCGGCGACGCGCTTCCCGATCATACCACCATTTCGGGATGCGACCGCTTCTACAAATGCCCGCTGCGCCCGCGTCAGCCGCGCCGCCACCTCTTCCACGCTAGCGGGGGTCATGATGCTTGGCCCTGATTGAGGGTGGCTCGGGCGTTCAACAGCCCGAACGAGAGGCGTCCCCATTGCGGGCCGGTGGAAGAGTCGATTTCGTACACCTCCGTTCCCACGCGCTCCATGACCTTGAGGGACTCGCTCACCGCCGCGACCCGTGCTTCGAGATGGCCGATGCGGGCGTCAGATGCTCGGGTGTTCCATGCCGCGATGTTGTCGGCGCCTTCAATTGATCCCGCCGACGCACCGCAATCGTCGCACGCTGGTCCGCAGCTTTCGAGACTTGCCCAGCCCTCCGCATCAATGCTCATTGACCCGCAAAACGGGCATGGCAGCAGCCCTTCCAGCCGCTCGATGTCGGGTTGGGCGGTCATGGCGCTTCGTCGCCGAACAATTCCTCGGCGCAGTCGAGGCAATGGTCACCGTCCATGTCACTGCGGTCAAATCGACCTTCGCAATAATCGCATGTCACCATACCGTCTTCGGACGCTTCTCCTTCCAATCGCGCCTGTTCAGCAATGTCTTCACGGTGTGCTCTCATCGTTTTCCTCCATCATTGGGGTGATCGTCGGGGGTGGGGTGCCTGTCGTGCCAATCGACATGGCTTCGAAAGTCGCGGCTCATCTGCGGCTCTTTGTTGTGTTCCATGCGAAATGCGACAACGCCGCCGTAGTGAAAGCTGACGTTCGTGGTTAGTCGCTCATCAGCGCGTATCGGCCACATTCCCCACTGGCGTTCGAACCAAGACCGTGTCTCCGCATCGCCCAGCGAATAGCAGCTTTGCCCAGCGTAGATTCCACCCTCCCTCACCCCGCATCCTCCTGTTTGAGCGTCACAGCAGAGACCGATGGCGCGGTTGAGCGGGCGATCGAGATCAGCAGATCGCGGAAGGGCGCGGGCGTCGCCAGCCGAAGGCTGGCGCGGTTTCGCAGGCCTGGCTTGCTGAGCGCCCCGTTGCGCTGAGCCGCGCGAAACCCGATCCTCTCCACCTCGGCCGGGTCAGGCTCCCACGCGGACCGGGTCCAGTTCAGCGGTGGGAGGTCAACACCGACCGCATAAAGCCACGTCGATTTCCGAGAGATATGGCCGTAGTGACCCTGATCGACTGCGCAGGACCAGCCACCGAAACGATCTGCTTTTCCCCATCCGCTTGCCGGCGGCTTCGCGACCCCGAAATGATCCCATGCTCGGCTGTAAGCGGGGTGTTCGAGAACACCTCCATAGTTCCTCACAGCCAACAACGCGGCTGCGAAGCAACCTCCATCTTCGCCCACCCGTCTGCTCTTCGGCTGACGCGGAGAGCCGGTCGCGTAGCGACCCCAGCGCTCACAAGGTGGATGTGCCACTACGGGGAAAGGCCCGGCATACAACCGCGCGTCGCGGGCGCGATCCCAAGGATCAACGCCAGGCAGCCCTGCATAGCACCCACCCGTTTCAACGTAGAGCGCAGCTATCCGGCGCTCCCCGCACATATCGAGATAGTGGGGGGTCATTCGGCGGTGCCTGCGAGCCGACGCATCCAGCGGCGCTTGGCATCGGGCCGCGCGGTAGCTTCACGCGGACGTGATGCACGGTTCCATTCCTCCGCGCGCGTCATCCCCATGTCCTGAAAGCCAGCAGCTCGCAGCGACGTGCCAGGTTCCTCGATCAGAGTGTAAGTCCACGCTTCGCGATAGCCGAGCGCCTTAGCTACCCGGCAGATCGCGCCGTAGAGCATCGAACAGGCGTTGGGCGTCTCGTCAGTCGATACGCGCGAAATGACGATCCGTCCGGTTCCCTGCCACACGCGCGGCGGGTTGCCGGCTATAGCGACCCCGCTAAGATTGCCGGCGATCCCACAGCCCACGGCGAACAGTCCACCCTGAATGCGCGGAAGGTGGCGGTGATGATCGAGCACCCATGCCCTTGCGGCTTTCACCGTGACCGGGATCAGGTCCACACCCCCGCTCACAGCGTATCTCCGGGGAGAGAGGGGGCGACGAAAGTTTTCCCTTTTCGCGCGCTATCAGAGCGATTATTCGCCCAGTTTTCCGATATGGAAGAGCGAAACCCGCTGAATTGCGCGGTGTCGGGTAAATTTACACGTAACCATGTTCGTTAAGCCGGACGGGCGCAAATCCGCGCCTGGCCCGCAACTTGCTTAAACGACGGATATGTGGACCAAAATCAGGCGAATGTTCGTCATCAAGACCAAGTTCGAGGCGTTCGCGGTGATCTACGCGCTCGGGCTCGGCGCGGTGGAACGCGGGGTGCATTATCTCCAGCAATATCACGGGCTCGGCGGCTGGCTGCTCTTCGCGGCATGCCCGATCGCGGTGGTGATGGCGGCGCCGCGAATCCTCGATTCGGTCGATCATCGTCGCGGATTGTGACAGGCCGATTTCGGGCGGTGGCGCGCACCGAAGGGGCGAGGATCAACGCCCTTCCACGCGCGGCCCAGCCACCAGCGCCTTCGCCTCGATCACCTGCCAGATGATCAGCGTCGGCAGCCCGATCGCGACTTCACGCGCGCGTTTGGCGAGCGACAGCGCGAGCGCGGTCTCGGCCGGCAAGCCGAAGAGCGGTGCGGCGAGGACATAGGCAACCTCCTGAAGGCCGATCGCCCCTGGCAGGGCAAAGGCAATGCTGCGCAGCGTGAAGATCAGGCTTTCGAGCGACAGCGCGGACCAGATCGAGATGTGGGCGCCCATCATCAACAGCACGAACCACGCCCCCAGCGCGCTGGCGATCCAGCCCGCAAGATTGAGCGCAAAGGCCAGCGCAACGCGTGAACGCCGCGCGTAGGTGACGCGCAATTCCTCGATCAAATCGGCCATGCCCGATGCGTATGCCGGAAGAAAAATACCGGCGACGCGCTGCGCCAGCAACAATGCGGGGCGCTGGGCAACGAAGAACAGCATGACGCCGGCGGCCATCGCGGCGGTGCCGCCCAGGATCAACGGGCGAAGCGCCGCCGCCTGTGCGCCCCCGACGAGCATGCTCGCCATCATCGCCAGCCCGAACAGCGTGAAGACGAGCTGCGCGGCCATTTCCGTGGTGAGATCGACCACGAGCGATGCATAGACGCGCGGGGCCGGCAAACGCGCGAGCAGCAGCGAGCGCGTGCCGACGACGATGCCCCCGATTTGCGAAAACGGCAGCAGATCGGAAACCGCTTCGCGCAACATCCGCGCCCAGGCGAACGCCCATAGCCCGCGCGGCGGCTCGTCACGCGCCGCCGCCAGCCATGCCCCACCGAGCAATCCGAACAGCGCGAGCGAATAAAGGCAGAAAAACAGGAGCCCCGCAGGTCCGATGCGGGTCGCCGCGGCAACGACATTGCCGAACCCGATCGAGCCGAACACCCAGATCGCCGCGCCGAAACCCGCTACGGTCGCGACCAGAATACCGATACGCGCGACGTTCTTCATGCTTGTCCGCGCACGGGGAGCGCTGCGAACGGCGCTAGCGTCACTCTTGCGCGCGCCTCGGCGATGACTTCGGGATCGATCAGCGCGGCGAGCTCTCCCGCGTAATCATAACCCGGCGCATGGCCGGGCCACGCATTGCTGGTCGCGGGATGCGTGTAGATTTCACTGACGCCATCGGGCAACGCCGCGATCAGCGCGCGGATCCGGCGCGCGTTCATCTGCCCGGTCCAGGCGAGCCCGAAGACCTGATCGGGCACCACCATTCCCGCTCGCCGCAACCGCCGCTGTGTCAGTCTCGCCCAGAACGCCGCCGGATCGCGGCGCGGCGTCGCCTCTGGTTCGATCGCCGCAAGGAGAGCGCGTGGCTCGACCGGCGCGCGCACCGCCTTCATGCCATAACGCCCCCCCGCCGCGAGCATTGCGGAGGCGATGACGGGGTGCAGGTGAAAATGCTTGTGCGCGTTGACATGATCGAGCGGCAAGCCGGTCGCGGCGAAGGCGGCGAACTGCGCCTCGACCTCCGCGTACAATTGACGACGGACGTGCGGGCGCAGCGTCATCGCGATCGCCGATCCGATCATGTCGTTGCGGAAGCGCCCGGCTGCGTCGATGAGGCCGGGCACCTGTTCGGGCGGGAGCATCGGCCGGCCCTCGACGAGAACGAGGTGCAATCCGACGCCGAGCGCCGGCATGGCGCGGGCGCGGGCGATGGCATCGTCGGCCGCATCACCGGTGACCATCAGGCTCGCGGCGGTAAGGATGCCGCCCCGATGCGCCCGCTCAACCGCCTCGTTGACCGCGAGCGAGGCACCGAAATCGTCGGCCGTGACGATCAAGCGTTTCATCGCGACCTTGACCGGCTTGCGGATCAGGCGGCTTCATTGCGGCGCCGCAGGAAATCGAAAAACTCGACACCCTCGCGCAGCCGGCGCTTCATCATGCCCCAGTCGCGCAGCATCTCGCCAACGATCGAGGCGATTTTCGACGGGCGAAAGTAGAATCGCTTGTAGAATTCCGCCACCTTGTCGAAAATCACCGACGCGGGAAGGTGCGGGTAACTCAGCTGCGCAATCTGGTTGCCGCCGTCGGTCAGCAAATGATCGGTGCCGTCGAACCAGTCGTTCTCCATCGCCTGATTGTAGAGGAACGTGCCCGGATAGGGCGCCGCCAGCGACACCTGGATGGTGTGCGGATCGATCTCCTTGGCGTAGTTGATCGTTTCCTCGATCGTTTCCTCGGTTTCCCCCGGAAGCCCCAGGATGAAGGTGCCGTGGATAACGATGCCCAGCTTGTGGCAGTCCTTGGTGAATTGCCGCGCGACGTCGGTGCGCAAACCTTTCTTGATATTGTGCAAAATCTGCTGATTGCCGCTCTCATAGCCCACCAGCAACAGGCGCAGCCCGCCCTCCTTCATCACCTTCAACGTCTCATAAGGCACGTTGGCCTTGGCGTTGCACGACCAGGTGACGCCGAGTT
>JALYTP010000117.1 GCA_030854225.1 Pseudomonadota bacterium | reverse complement strand
CAGTTGATCTGCACGGTTCACCTCCTTCCTCGCACGAAGGTCGGTTGAATAGGAGCCGCAGTCGTCGGCAAAACGACTGCGGCTCCGCCCCACTCATTGGAGCGGAGCCTGAGCCAATACATTGATCTTATTGGGCTTGTCTGCACTAATTATAAAATTACTTAGCGCTATTCACAGTGACCATATGCTAGGGATCGAAAGTGATCTCGGGTCGCGCGATGCTCCGCCACTGCATGGGATACTTTCCCGACGACTCCACCGTCCGCCCTTTGAACTTGCGGAACGATGCCTCGACGGCCGCCTGTGTACGACGAATCGTCTCGCGGTCGGGTTCATCGCAACCAACGCCACGCAGAACTTCCAACGCGACCTCCCGCACGGTCAAACCCTTCTCTCCCGCATTGAGAAGAACCGTCATGCCGCGCCGGCCGCATGACCCAAACGGGACCGGGATATTGTGGGTCCACGGCTTGAGCGCTGGCGTTTGCTCAGGTTTCCAATCTGGATTGGCATCGCGGAGCAGCATTTCGGCGCTTGCCACCAGCGCTTCCAGTTTCGGTATGCCGGCCTCTAGCTCGTCGAGTGTTTCCACCTCACGGCGAATGCGATCGATGTTAGCGTGAGCGTCTTCGAGACGCCCTGCCAGCGAGGAGTAGCGCTTCTCAAGCGCCAGTCGGAGATTGGTCATACCCATGCCCATAAGCGTAAGGGCGGATGGCATTGGTCGGCTAGGTAGCTGTTGGTGCGTTTGCTACCTAATACCGAAAAAATGGTGGGCCCGGCAGGACTTGAACCCGCAACCTAGCCGTTATGAGCGGCCAGCTCTAACCAGTTGAGCTACAGGCCCCACCCGCCCTGTCGTTAGGAAAGGCTCAGCCTCGTGGCAAGTCGCTCGCGGCAAGGATCTCGTCGAGCGAGGCCGGCGCCACGCCGCGACGATCGAGATCGCGCAGCACCGCCTCCCACCAGTGGAAGAAGGCCGCCAGATCGGCGGCATCGCGGACATACGGCGTGTGGCCGGGCGCGAGCGAGGGCGAGTGGAACGAGAAATTCAGCAATCGAACCCCTTCCCCCACGGAAACCGCGATCGCCTCAAGAACATCCGACACCGGCATGTCCTCCGGCGTCAGCGCCACGCGCGAGAGCAGCCCGGCCCGGGCGAACGCCCCCCGCGCCTTGGGTATCGCGCCCAGCGCATCGTGCAGCGCCGTCCCGCCCCAACGCGCCGCCCCCGTGAACACGGTGGTCAGCGGCAATTCGACCAGCGATCCCATGCGAAACGCGGCATTGCCGATCGCGCGGAAATCCGGGCCGCCGTCCGCGGTGTACCGATAGGCCGCGCGCATCGAACTATCGATACGATAGCCCCGCGCGATCAGCAGCGCGGCAGTATTCGGACCGATGCCATAGCGACCGGCGCGGTAAGCACGCGGTGTGCGCCCGAAGGCGGCGGTGATCGCGCTGGTGAGCAGGTCAAGTTTCGCCGCCTCGAGATCGCGATCGAGATTGCCGGCATAACTGTTCACCGGCGTCAACGGCTCGTCGAACGGTGGATTGACCCAGGCGTGGAGCTGGGTGCCGATCGCCGACACGCCGTCCTCGATCACGCCGCGCAGGATATCCACCGCATGCGGATCGGTCGCGATCGGATAGTCGATCATGTAGGTCAGCGGCACGCCCCGCGCGGCGAACCGGCGGTGTGCGTCGGGCAGCGCGTGGATCGCGGTGATCGAGTGGCCGGCGCGCGTGAGCGGGGCGGCCCAATCGAATTCCTCTTCGGCATCGACGAAGACGGTGAAACGCGTCCCGAACGATGCGGGCCATTCGATCAGATCGGCGGGATCAGGCAGCGGCACCGCATATCCCGGCTGGGGCTTGGTCGATCGCGCCACGATCAGTTCGACGAAGCCTGCTCCACCGGTGGCATCAAGGCGGCGGGCAGCCGCAAAGTCAAGGTCGCGTCGGCGATCGTCAGGCTTCCGTCCAGCTCATGCGCGAGATTGCGCGCCAGCCGCAGCGCGAAGCCGGTGCCCAGCAGCGGCGCTCCTTCGCGCTCCGCCTCTGCCTCGGCATCGATCGTCAGCAGTCCTTGCTCGGCATAGGAAGCGAGCGCCGCGGGTCGGCTGAACGACAGCATGACCGCCGCATCCTCTCTCGCCGCCGCAACCGCGATCTTCTCCCCCGATGCCGTGGACGATACGAGCGTCGCCATCAGGCGCCCCACGAGCCGTTCCACGGCGCGGTCGTCGCCCGCAATGGCAAGGCCCGCCTGCTCGGCTTCGATCGACAGCGTCGCGCCGCGCAGCGTGGCGAGCGGCCCCAGATCGCGCGCGATCTGCGCCAGCAGCGGCGCTACGACGACGGTATCGGCGCGCAGATCGAGCGCGTCGGATTCGATCCGCGCGGCCATGTCGATATCGTCGATCGCGCCGAGCAGGTCCGCCACCTGCTCGCGGATCGTCGTCGCCTGCGCGCGGTATTGCGACGGCACGGGGCCGAGCATCTCGGTCTCGATCATCTCGGCGAATCCGACGATCGCGTTGGCCGGGGTCCGCAGTTCGTGGACCAGTTGGCGCAGCGCGTCCGATGACGGGTTGCGGCGCTGCGCTTCGGCCATCTCATCGGCCCGCGGACGCCGCGCGGTGCCACGGTAACCGGTAAAGCGCCCGCTCGCCTGATCGAACGCCGGCACGCCGGAAATACGCCACGGCCCCGCCGCGCCCGATGTGCCGCCGACGCTCAACCGCGCATCGGCGAACGCAGCGCGCCGGCGGAACGCGCCTGCCGCCACGCCGTCCACCTGTGCACCGCCCGGTGCGTCCGAGAAATCGAGCGAGAGGCCGATCAGGGGTGCCCGTGCGGCCCCTTCGACCCAGCGTACCACGCCGGCGGCATCGCATTCGAACCGGAATGCGCTTGCGCGGGCGATATCCAGCGCGAAAAGTTCCGCCTGCACTTCGGGCGCGGCGGCGATGCGTCCTTCACGCTTGCGCTGATACGCGGCGATGCGGGCGACCAGATCGGAGATCTGGAAGGTGCCGGCCGCGCGGTCGCTTGTCGCGCGCCGTAAAGCCTCTGCCACAACCGGAAGCCCGCGCGCGACACTGCCGAGCGAGGTGAAGGTGGACGTGGAAACCGGCACCTCCGTGAGCGGCGGCTGCTCATCCGGCGCGACAGCGACCGGCGCAGGCGCGGCGTTGGATGACAGGACGAGATCGGTCACCCCGAAACTCTCGAGCGCGCGCGCCACTTCCGGCGCCAGATCGCGCCGGTGACGTAAGATGGCACGCGTCGGAGGACTCATCGATGGCAGGATGGCGATCCAGGCGGCGGCATCGAGACTGGCCATGCGCAACACAGGGGCGGCGACGCCGACCGTATCGGTCGCGAACAGCGCCACGATCGCCGCGGGCGGTGATGCACCCGCCACCGCCCGTGCACTGGCCGCACGAACATCGGCCGGCACGATCTCGCGTAACGCCCGCAGCCTTGCCATCGTCGCATCGTCCGCCGGGATGCGGTGGCGCGCGGCCAGGTCGATCAACTGCCGCCAGGTCGATTGCGCGCCGAGCGCCGTCGACAGATCTGCCGAGAGGACCGTGTCGAGGCTGTCGTCGAAGCGCAAATCAGTCCCCGCAATCCGGCGCGATGACCCGCGTCGCAACGGATTATTAACCGCCCGGACGCCGCCCTCAAACCGATCATTTTGGCACGTTGCAATGTGGGACAATTGCGTTCACTCGCAATTATCTTATGCTGACAACCGATCGTTCGATCGAAAATGCGGGTTAGAGGGTGCGTTGCCATGGCTTTCGATTCGATCGACCGTCAAATTCTCGATCTGCTGCAGCAGGACGGGCGGATGACCAACGTCGATCTCGCCGAGCGCGTCGGCCTCACCGCGCCACCCTGCCTGCGCCGGGTTCGCGCACTCGAGGAGCAGGGCGCGATTCGGGGCTACCATGCGGATCTCGATTCGGCGGCGCTGGGTTATCCGATCACGGTGTTCGCGATGGTCAGTCTGCGCAGCCAGGCCGAGCATGATCTGGCGGGGTTCGAAGCGCATATCGCGACCATCCCCGAAATCCGCGAATGCCATATGTTGAACGGCGAGATCGACTTCATCCTCAAGATCGTGGCGAGCGATCTGAAGAGTTTCCAGGATATCCTGACGACCCACCTGACGCCGGCACCCAACGTCGCCAGCGTCAAGACCTCGCTGACCATTCGCACGGCCAAGGCGATGCCAGGGGTTCCCGTGCGGATGGCATGAAAAAGGGCGGCCAGCGACCGCCCCTCCCCATGATCTCCACGCGATCGATCAGGCCGCTGGCGGTGATGCCAGCCACACCGTCCACAGCTTCGCGATCGCGATATTGGGCTCCCCCTTCATCGTCGCGAATGCGGTTTGCGCATCGGCCTTGTTGCCCGCGAGCGCCAGCGCGATGCCAAGGTGCAAATTGACCGGATCGGTGTCGGTCACGCCCTTGCTCAGCGCGAGGCGGTACATCTCGGCCGCCTTGGCGTAATCCTGTGCGCCAAGATACGAATCACCGGCCTGTGCGGCAAGCGAACCACTGCTCGATGCCTTGGCCGATGCTTCCTGCGCGGCCAGCGACTTGTCCGCCTTCACCGCGCTGCTCGCGGTCTTGAGCAATATGCCGGCTTCGGAATCGCTTGCGGTGATGATGTTGGCCTTGCGGCCATCGTTGATCACCGTCACCGCCTCGTTGGGCAAGCCCACGCGGTTGACGTAGACGGCATAATCCATCCATTCGCGCGGCCCGGCGAGCGAGTTCGATGCGCGCATCAGACGGTACAGATCGACGCGCTGGCGATCGGTCAGCCGCTTTGCCGCCTGACCCTCGAACCCGAAGGTGTAGATCGCGCTGCGCCAATTCTCCTTGGTGGGATAGGCAGCGAGCCATGCGCGCGTCCAGGCATCGGTGGATGCCATGTCGTTGGCATGGAAGGCATGCGAAATCATGTATTTGTACCACCCTTCCGGCGCCTTGCGGCCGGCGGCTTCCTCGCCCTTGATCGCCGTCTGCATATCGGCGGTGCCGCCAGCGACATCGCCCGTCTCCACCTTGGCCTGTGCGATGTAGAGCGGCAGGCTGGCATCGACGAAGCCGGCATCGCGTGCGCGAACCAAGAGCGGCAACGCGTCCTTATATTGCTTTGCGTTATAGGCGATTTGCGCCCGCGCGAACGTGAAACGTGCGAGCGTCTCCTTGGGCAGCTTGGGGTTTGTCATCGCCGCGTCGAGCGCCGAGACCAGCCCGGGGCTGGTGCCGCCAGGCATCGAAACGGCCTTCTTGCTTTCAAGAGCAACCCGGAAAGTCTGCGCTAGCGCCTTATCATCGTCGGTCGAGGCGGCCGCCTCGGCCTGAGTCAGCGCCGCGTCGGCGGCCGCGAGATCGGTGCCCTGCAGCGCGGTCTGCGCCGCGACGGCGGCCGTGCGGAACTTGGGCGACAGCGTCGGGCCGGTGGGCTTGGCCTCCTCCTTCCTCGCCTGCGCGGCGGGAGCGAGCGCGATACCACCGCATACCAAG
>JALYTP010000116.1:5008-5599 GCA_030854225.1 Pseudomonadota bacterium | reverse complement strand
GCCTCCAGCTGCGCGACCTTGTCGGGATTGTTGGTCAGCAACCGCACTCGGTCCTGCCCGAGCAGCGCCAGCATCCACGCCGCCACCGTGAAGTCGCGCGAATCGACCGCGAAGCCGAGACGGGTATTGGCATCGACCGTATCGAACCCCTGATCCTGCAAGGCATAAGCGCGCAGCTTGTTGATCAACCCGATCCCCCGCCCTTCCTGCCGCAGATACAGCAATATTCCCCACCCGCTCGCCTCGATCGCGTCGATCGCGGCGTGGAGTTGCGGCCCGCAATCGCATTTGAGGCTGCCGAGCACGTCCCCCGTCAGGCACTCGCTGTGCAACCGGACGAGCGGCGGGCGGCCATCGGGCGCGCCGATCAGCAACGCGATGTGCTCGCCGGGCATCTCCGGGGTGCGAAACGCGACGATTTCGGCATCCTCGGCCCCCGCCACCGGGAGGCGCGCGCGCGATGCGATCGCCAGCCGCGTGGCGTCTTCATGCGCATCGATATCGGCCGGCGTGAGCGTGATATCCGCATTGTCGCCGGCGCCCGCGCGCACGAAGAAGGCGGGCAACAGACCCCCGATCCGCGCCAGCCGC
>JALYTP010000116.1:0-4998 GCA_030854225.1 Pseudomonadota bacterium | reverse complement strand
CTCGCCGTCGTGTGGGAAAACGGTGTGGAATGGCCCTTTGAGCGGCGTGGCGAGATCGAATTGCGGATCGGCCAGCGCGGTCGCCATCGCGAAATCGAGCCACGGTACGCGCTCGATCGTCACCGGCGCGTCGGGCGCCGCGGCGTCGCGCTGGTTGGCGAGTTTCAAGGTCGCGGCGCGCCCGGCCGAGATCAGCAGCGCCGCCGCGCCGGCGGGATCGAACGACGCCAATCGCACCGGATCGGCGGTTTCGACCGGCAGCAGGCTGGTCGATCCCCGCGCCGTCTCGATCGCGATCGGCCAGCCGCGCCGCAACGCGTCGATCGCCCGCGCCGCGGCGCGCGCGTCGCTCACGCGTCGAACTCGGTCATGATCGGGACGTGATCCGATGGCTTCAACCAGTGACGACACGCCTCGAACACGGTGTGCGCCCGCGCCGTTTCCGCGACATCGCGGGTGGCCCACATATGGTCGAGCCGCCGCCCCCGATCATTGACCGTCCAGTCGGGCGAGCGGTAGCTCCACCAGGTATAGAGCCGCGCCGGGGCGTGAAAGAAATGCCGCCCGAGATCGACCCAGGCATTCGATTGCTTGAGCCGGTCGAGCGCGGCGATCTCGATCGCGGTGTGGCTGACGACGTTGCGCAATTGCTTGTGGCTCCAGACATCGGTGTCGAGCGGCGCGATGTTGAAGTCACCGACCAGGATCGTGGGAACGTCCAGCGTCTCGGACCAGCGCGTCATCCGCTCGACGAAATCGAGCTTCTGGCCGAACTTGGCGTTCATATCGCGGTCCGGCACGTCGCCGCCGGCGGGCACATAGACGTTTTCGAGCCGCACCCCGCCTGGCAGCCTGACCCCGACATGGCGCGCTTCGCGATTCGCCTGCCAGTCGAAGCGGTCGTCCGCGACGATCGGCACGCGGCTGAGGATCGCCACGCCGTGGTGCATGCGCTGTCCGTGCAGGATGATATGATCGTAACCCAGCGCGCGGAACGGTGCGGTCGGGAAATCGCCGTCGATCACCTTGGTTTCCTGCAGGCACAGGATATCGGGTGCAGCCTCGCGCAGGAAACGCTCGACGATCTCGATGCGGAACCGCACCGAATTGATGTTCCAGGAAACGATCTTCACGGGAGGGATTTAGAGGGTCGGAGGCGGTTCGTCACCCTCAAGGCGCCGCGGCGTCGGACGGCGCCACCGCCCGTGCTTGAGCGAGTCAGGCGGGCGTGGCCGCCGGCCGCCCTCGCGCAGAAAGGCCCTCGCTCCGGGGGCATGGAGCGAGGGCCGACCTGGCGTTCGTCACGCAGGCGGGAAGTGGCAAACCGGGCAACAGGGGGAAAAATCCCGGCAACCGCCACATCCGCAAGAAGCGCTCTAGGCTCCCGAACCTGTCGCGCAAATGAACGGATTATCAATTTTTGGGTGAATTCGGTCGTGGATCGTTCCAGCGGAACGTTCCGTCGCTTACGGGCAGGTTGAACTTCTGGTTCGACAGCCGAACCGTGGTGCGGTTGGCCTGCGCGTCGAGCTGGACCCAGCCCTGCAACATCACCCCCCCGGGCGCGGCGGGGTTACGCGTGAAGATGAGCGTGATGCGGCCATATTCGGGATGGCGCGGATCGGCGGCATCGACCGAGATGATGCGGGGATCGTTGCCTGGAACGACATGCGCGAACCTGGTCATGTCCTTCGACGGATCGAGCAGCACGCCGAGCGGGGAATTGCCGATCGGCCAGCGCTGCACCTGCTTCACCGAATAATCGATGAAGGTCAGCGCATGGCCGTCCCCCACAATCAGGATCGGCACGCCTTTTTCGTACTGGAAGCGGATCTTGCCCGGCTTCTTGAGCGTCATCACGCCGGTCAGCACCTTGCCGTTGCGGTCGGTCTGGCTGAAATCGGCGGTCATCGTCTCGACCGACTGGAGATGCTGCTGCACAACCGCGAGATCGCCTGTGGCAGGCGCGGCGATGGCGGGGGGAACGGCAAGGGCCAGCGCGAGCGCCGGGGCAAAACGAAACACATCCATCTCCCGATTGAGGTTATCCGGCTAGCCGCCCGGATTTGAACCCGCCGTGAACCGCATCGGCTATAGCGGGTTGCCGTCGCGGTCGCGCAGCACCTCGCGGCGACCGACATGATCGGGGCGGCCGACAATGCCGTCCTTCTCCATCCGCTCGATCAGCCGCGCAGCCGAATTGTAGCCGACGCGGAGCTGGCGTTGCAGCCATGACGTCGATGCCTTCTGGCTTTCCACGACGAGCTGGATCGCGGCGCGATATTGCTGATCCTCGGCCGAATCCTCGCCGGTCGGCGTGCCGTCCAGCACGAAGCCGTCCTCGGGCTCCTCGGTGACGGATTGCACGTAATCGGGCGCCCCTTGGCCGCGCCAGTAATCCGCCACCGCGCGCACCTCGTCGTCGCTGACGAACGGCCCGTGGACCCGCACGATGCCCTTGCCGCCGGGCATGTAGAGCATGTCGCCCTTGCCGAGCAGCTGTTCGGCGCCCTGCTCGCCCAGGATGGTGCGCGAATCGATCTTGGAGGTGACGTGGAAGCTGATCCGCGTCGGCAGATTGGCCTTGATGACGCCGGTGATGACGTCGACCGAGGGGCGCTGCGTCGCCATGATCAGGTGGATGCCCGCCGCGCGCGCCTTCTGCGCGAGGCGCTGGATGAGGAATTCGACTTCCTTGCCCGCGGTCATCATCAGATCGGCGAGTTCGTCCACGATGACGACGATCTGCGGTAGCGGGGCGTAATCGAGCTGCTCCTCCTCATAGATCGGCTGGCCGGTGCCGGGATGATAACCGGTCTGCACCTTGCGCCCGAGCGGCTGGCCCTTGGCGCGGGCCGCGCGCACCTTCTCGTTGAAGCTGGCGAGGCTGCGCACGCCGACCGACGACATCTGGCGGTAGCGATCTTCCATCTGCTCGACCGCCCATTTGAGCGCGCGCACCGCTTTGGCCGGATCGGTCACGACGGGGGACAGCAGATGGGGAATGTCGTCGTACATGCTCAGCTCGAGCATCTTGGGGTCGATCATGATCATTTTGCACTGATCGGGCTTGAGCCGGTAGAGCAGCGACAGGATCATCGAGTTGAGCCCGACCGACTTGCCCGAGCCGGTGGTCCCCGCGACGAGCAGATGCGGCATCGGCGCGAGATCGGCGATGACCGGATCGCCCGCGATGTTCTTGCCCAGCACCAGCGGCAACGAAGCGGACTGGTCCTCGAAACTCTGCGATCCGATCAGCTCGTGCAGCGACACCATCTCGCGCCGCGCATTGGGCAGCTCGATACCGATCACGGTGCGCCCCGGGATCGTCGCGACGCGCGCCGACACCGCCGACATGTTGCGCGCGATATCGTCGGCCAGGCTGATCACGCGGCTCGCCTTGATCCCCGAGGCGGGTTCGAGTTCGTACATTGTGACGACCGGCCCAGGGCGCACGTTGATGATCGCCCCCTTGACGTGGAAATCGTCGAGCACCGATTCGAGCAGCCGCGCATTACGCTCCAGCGCGGCCTTGTCGATCGGCCCGCCGCTCAAGGGCGGCGAGGGTTTCAACAGATCGAGCGGCGGCAATTGCGTATTGTCGCCGAGATCGAACGAGGCTTGCTTCGCCTTGGGCTTGGCGGTCGACGGCGTGAGCGTGCGCTCGGCGATCACCGGGCCGGGGCGCGCATCGGGCAGGGCGACCGCACGCGGCGACGATATGCGGCGCGGCGCATCGGCGAACACGTCCGGCTCGGCATCGTGCACCACCACCCTGGTTTTCCTGGGCGCGGGTGTGCGGCGCCATGGCCGCGCGCCGGTGTCGATGATCAGGCTCCACGCATAGAGCGCGACCCCGGCGAGGCCGGTGAGGAGCGCGATGCCCCGCGCCGTCCAGCGGATCGCGACGGGGTTGTGGATCAGGTCGATCGCGGCATGGATCGCCCCCGCCCCGCCCATCCCGATCAGCCCGCCCCAGCCGGCCGGAAAGCGCAGATCGGCATTGCCCCCGAACAGCGCGAACGTCGTCGCCATCAGCGCGGTGCCGAGGAGACCGATGATGAGAATACGCTTCCACCGCCCCAGCGCCACGTCGCGCCACAGCCGCCATCCGAACAGCGCGACGAGCAGCAGCAGCGGATAGACCGCGATCGGGCCGACCACCGCGATGGCGAAATCGGCGAACCACGCGCCCGGCGTGCCGAGCCAGTTTTCGGGCGCGCTGCCCGCCGCGGTATCGAACGACGCATCGCCCGAATGATAGGTCGCCACCGCCAGCGTCATCAGCAGCGCGGCGAGGACGAGTGCCAGCGCGGCGATCAGGACGCCGCTGCGCGTCGCCCCCGCCTTCACCGTTTCGCGCCATAAGGCCGGCCGCGCGCGGCTTGCCATGTTCGTCCCCATGATGTTCGCTGTTTGACCCTGCACGGAATCATCGCCTTTGCAGAGTCCCCCGTCAAGGCGTCACCCGCCGGGGCCGGCATTGGCAGCGTGGCGGCGGTGCGGTAGAGCGCGGGCATGGAGCAAGCGGACGTTCTCATCCTCGGTGGCGGGCTGGTCGGCAGCGCGCTGGCGGTCGCGCTCGACGCGCACGGGCTGACCGCGATCGTAATCGACATCGCCGACCCGGATGTGATCCTCGCCGCCGGGTTCGACGGGCGCGCCTCGGCCATCGCCAGCGCGCCGTACCGGATGCTGGGCGCGATCGGCGTGGTCGACCGGCTCGCCGGGGCAGGCTGCCCGATCGAAGGCATCCGGGTGAGCGATGGCCTCGCGCCCGGCAAGCTCGATTTCGTCCCCGACGCGGGCGAAGGCGCGCTGGGCACGATGTTCGAGAACCGGCGGCTGCGCACCGCCTTGTACGAGGCCGCGTCGGCGGCACCGCGCGTCGACCTGCGCATGAAGACGCGCGCGGTGTCGGTCGAGCGCGGCGAGCACGGTGTCGTCGCGACGCTCGATTCGGGTGCCACAGTGGGCGCGCCGCTGCTGATCGCGGCG
>JALYTP010000115.1 GCA_030854225.1 Pseudomonadota bacterium | reverse complement strand
CTTCGCCTGCTTGAGGGTCATCGACAGACCCTTGGCGTCGAGGCGCGAGTAGATGAACGGCTTGAACAGCTCGAGCGCCATCTTCTTCGGCAGGCCGCACTGGTGCAGCTTGAGTTCCGGCCCGGTGACGATGACCGAGCGCCCCGAATAATCGACGCGCTTGCCGAGCAGGTTCTGCCGGAAGCGGCCCTGCTTGCCCTTGAGCATGTCCGACAGCGACTTGAGAGGACGCTTGTTGGCGCCCGTGATGGTGCGCCCGCGGCGGCCATTGTCGAACAGCGCGTCGACCGCCTCCTGCAACATGCGCTTCTCGTTGCGCACGATGATGTCGGGCGCGCGCAGTTCCATCAGCCGCTTCAGGCGGTTGTTGCGGTTGATGACGCGGCGATACAGATCGTTCAGGTCCGACGTCGCGAAGCGGCCGCCGTCCAGCGGCACCAGCGGGCGCAGTTCTGGCGGGATGACGGGCACGACCTCGAGGATCATCCATTCCGGCCGATTGCCGGAATCGATGAAGCTTTCGACGACCTTCAACCGCTTGATGATCTTCTTGGGCTTCAGTTCCGACTTGGTGATCGCGAGTTCGTCGAGCAGGTCCTTGCGCTCACCCTCGAGATCGAGCTCCTCGAGCATCTTGCGCACGGCTTCGGCGCCGATCCCGGCCGAGAACGCGTCCTCGCCATATTCATCCTGCGCGTCGAGCAGTTCGTCCTCGGTGAGGAGCGTATACTTCTCCAGCGGGGTCAGGCCCGGTTCGATCACGATATACGCCTCGAAATACAGCACACGCTCGAGCTGCTTGAGCTGCATGTCGAGCAGCAGGCCGATGCGCGACGGCAGCGACTTGAGGAACCAGATATGCGCGACCGGCGCGGCAAGCTCGATATGGCCCATCCGCTCGCGGCGGACCTTCGAGACGGTGACCTCGACGCCGCACTTCTCGCAGACGATGCCCTTGTATTTCATGCGCTTGTACTTGCCGCACAGGCACTCGTAATCCTTGATCGGGCCGAAGATGCGCGCGCAGAACAGGCCGTCACGCTCGGGCTTGAACGTGCGGTAGTTGATCGTCTCGGGCTTCTTGATCTCGCCGAAGCTCCACGAACGGATGCGATCGGGCGAGGCGATGCCGATCTGGATCTGGTCGAAGGTTTCGGCCTTGGCGACCGGATTGGCGAAGTTGGTCAGTTCGTTCATGGGAAAGAACCCTTCCTTGAATTTCTTGCTCCTCTCCCGTCGGAAGAGGAAGGGGCCCGCTCGCGTCAGCGAGTGGGAAGGTGGGGTGACTGCGTGAACCATGGTTCACCCTCACCCTTCCGGCGCGCTGCGCCTCCCTCCCTGCCCCGCCGGGAGAGGGAGAAGAAGGCTCACTCCGCCGCGATCGCGATGCCGTCCTCGTCGACCTCGTCCGACTTCAACTCTACGTTGAGGCCGAGCGAGCGCATTTCCTTGACGAGCACGTTGAAGCTCTCCGGGATGCCGGCCTCGAACGTATCATCACCCTTGACGATCGCCTCGTAGACCTTGGTGCGGCCGACCACGTCGTCGGACTTCACCGTCAGCATTTCCTGGAGCGTGTACGCCGCGCCGTAGGCCTGGAGCGCCCAGACCTCCATCTCGCCGAAACGCTGCCCGCCGAACTGCGCCTTGCCGCCCAGCGGCTGCTGGGTGACGAGGCTGTACGGCCCGATCGAGCGCGCGTGGATCTTGTCGTCCACGAGATGGTGGAGCTTGAGCATATAGATGATGCCCACCGTCACCTTGCGATCGAACATGTCGCCCGTGCGCCCGTCGAACAGCTCCGACTGACCCGAGGGATCGAGCCCGGCCAACTCCAGCATGTCGGTCACGTCGCTTTCGCGCGCGCCGTCGAACACCGGTGTGCCCATCGGGATGCCGGTCTTCAGGTTCTCGGCCAGCTCGACGATCTGGTCGCCGTCACGGCTCTTGATGTCGTCGGCATAGTGATCGCCATAGACCTCGAGCAACCGCGACTTCACCGCTTCGGGCATCGCCCCGGCCTTGGCGTCGGGGTTGGCGTCGCGCCAATCCTCCAGCGCGGCATGGACCTGCTGGCCCAGATTGCGAGCCGCCCAGCCGAGATGCGTCTCGAAGATCTGCCCGACGTTCATCCGGCTCGGCACGCCCAGCGGATTGAGCACGAGATCGACCGGCGTCCCGTCGGCGAGGAACGGCATGTCTTCCGCCGGCAGGATGCGGCTGATAACGCCCTTGTTGCCGTGGCGCCCGGCCATCTTGTCGCCCGGTTGCAGCTTGCGCTTCACCGCGACGAACACCTTGACCATCTTCAGCACGCCCGGGGGCAGCTCGTCGCCGCGCTCCAGTTTGTCGCGCCGATCGACGAACTTGTCGGTGATCAGCTTGGCGGCATCGTCATATTGCACCTTGACCGCTTCCAGATCGGTCTGGACCTTGTCGTCCTCCACCGCGAACTTCCACCATTCGTGGCGGTCGACGCTGTCGAGCAGGTCCTGGTCGACCTTCACGCCCTTCTTCACGCCCTTCGGCGCGGCGGTGGCGGTCTGACCGATCAGCATCTCGCGCAGGCGGCTCCACGTCGCGCGGTTGAGGATCGAACGCTCGTCGTCCGAATCCTTCTTGAGCCGCTCGATCTCCTCGCGCTCGATCGCCATCGCGCGCTCGTCCTTGTCGATGCCGTGGCGGTTGAACACCCGCACCTCGACCACCGTGCCTGCAACGCCCGGCGGCAGGCGCAGCGAGGTGTCGCGCACGTCCGACGCCTTTTCACCGAAGATCGCGCGGAGCAATTTCTCCTCCGGCGTCATCGGGCTTTCGCCCTTGGGCGTGATCTTGCCGGCGAGGATATCGCCCGGCTCGACCTCGGCGCCGATGTAAACGATGCCCGCTTCGTCGAGGTTGCGCAGCGCTTCCTCTCCGACGTTGGGAATGTCGCGCGTGATGTCCTCCGGCCCGAGCTTGGTATCGCGGGCCATCACCTCGAATTCCTCGATATGGATCGAGGTGAACACGTCGTCCTTCACGATGCGTTCGGAGATGAGGATCGAATCCTCGTAATTATAGCCGTTCCAGGGCATGAACGCGACGAGCGCGTTGCGGCCCAGCGCGAGCTCGCCGAACTCGGTCGAGGGGCCGTCGGCGATCACGTCGCCCACGTTCACCACGTCGTTCACCTTCACCAGCGGACGCTGGTTGATGCAGGTGTTCTGGTTCGAGCGCTGGAACTTCATCAGCGTGTAGATATCGACGCCAGACTGCCCGGCCTCGACCGCGCCGGTCGCGCGGACCACGATGCGCGCGGCATCGACCTGATCGACGATGCCGGCGCGCTTGGCCGAGACCGCCGCACCCGAATCGCGTGCCACGGTCTCTTCCATGCCGGTGCCGACGAACGGCGCCTCGGCCTGGACCAGCGGCACGGCCTGGCGCTGCATGTTCGATCCCATCAGCGCGCGGTTGGCGTCGTCGTTTTCCAGGAACGGAATGAGCGAGGCGGCGACCGAGACGAGCTGTTTGGGGCTCACGTCCATCAGCGTGATGTTCTCGGGCAGCGCCATCAGGAATTCGCCCGCCTGGCGCGCGGAGACCAGCTCCTCGGTCAGCTTGCCGTTCTTGTCGACCTCGGCATTGGCCTGCGCGATGGTGTGCTTGGCCTCCTCCATCGCCGACAGATAGACAACGTCGCTGGTCACCTTGTGATCGATGACCTTGCGGTACGGCGTCTCGATGAAGCCGTATTTGTTGACGCGGCTGAACGAGGCGAGGCTGTTGATGAGCCCGATGTTCGGGCCTTCCGGCGTCTCGATCGGGCAGATGCGGCCGTAATGCGTCGGGTGGACGTCGCGGACTTCGAAGCCCGCACGTTCACGGGTAAGCCCGCCCGGTCCGAGCGCCGAGACGCGGCGCTTGTGCGTCACTTCGGACAGCGGGTTGGTCTGATCCATGAACTGCGACAGCTGTGACGAGCCGAAGAATTCACGCACCGCGGCAACCGCGGGCTTCGCGTTGATCAGGTCGTTGGGCATGACGGTCGAGACATCGACCGACGACATGCGCTCCTTCACAGCACGCTCCATGCGGAGCAGGCCGACGCGGTACTGGTTCTCCAGCAGTTCGCCCACCGAGCGCACGCGGCGGTTGCCGAGATTGTCGATATCGTCGATGTCGCCCTTGCCGTCCTTCAGGCCGACCAGCGTCTTGATCACCGCGAGGATATCCTCGGTGCGCAGCGTGGTGACGGTGTCCTCGGCATCGAGGTCGAGGCGCATGTTGAGCTTGACCCGGCCCACCGCCGACAGATCGTAGCGATCGGGATCGAAGAACAGGCCGCTGAACAGCGACTCCGCGGTCTCCAGCGTCGGCGGCTCGCCGGGGCGCATCACGCGGTAGATGTCGGACAGCGCCTGCTCGCGCTCCTCGGCCTTGTCGGCCTTCAGCGTGTTGCGGATCCACGGGCCCGTCGCGACGTGATCGATATCGAGCAGTTCGATCCGGTCGATCCCGGCCTTGTCGAGTAGTTCGAGGTTCTCGGCCGACACTTCGTCGCCCGCCTCGATATAGATCGCGCCGGTCTTCTCGTCGATCAGGTCATAGGCCGAATAGCGCCCGAAGATTTCCTCGGTCGGGATCAGCAGGTCGCTCAGGCCGTCCTTCGCCGCCTTGTTGGCCGCGCGCGGGCTAACCTTCTGGCCGCTGGCGAACACGATCTCGCCGGTCTTGGCGTCGATGATGTCGAACATCGGCTTCTGGCCGCGCCAGTTCTCGGCCTGGAACGGGATGATCCACCCCCCCTGGCCGCGCACGAACGTTACGCGGTTGTAGAATTGGTTGAGGATCTCTTCCGAGGTCAGCCCAAGCGCATAGAGCAGCGCCGTCACCGGCAGCTTGCGCTTGCGGTCGATGCGGACGTTGACGATGTCTTTGGCGTCGAACTCGAAATCGAGCCAGCTGCCGCGATATGGGATGACGCGCGCGGCGAAGAGATACTTGCCGCTGGCGTGGGTCTTGCCGCGATCATGATCGAACAGCACGCCGGGCGAGCGGTGCATCTGGCTGACGATCACGCGCTCGGTGCCGTTGATGATGAAAGTGCCGTTGCCCGTCATCAGCGGCATGTCGCCCATATAGACGTCCTGCTCCTTGATATCGAGCACGCTGCGCGCCTCGGTATCGGCATCCACCTCGAACACGATCAGGCGCAGGGTGACGCGCATCGGTGCGGCGTAGGTGATGCCGCGCTGGCGGCACTCGTCGGTGTCGAACTTGGGCGGCTCAAGCTCGTAATGGACGAAATCAAGCTCGGCGGTGCCGGCGAAATCGCGGATCGGGAACACGCTGCGCAGCGTTTTCTCGAGGCCGGAGACATAATCGATCGACGGATCGCTGCGGAGGAACTGCTCGTAGCTTTCGCGCTGCACCTCGATCAGGTTAGGCATCTGCACCACCTCGTGGATGTTGCCGAATACCTTGCGGATGCGTCGCTTCGCCGTGCCCTCGGGCCCGCGACGCTTTGTCGCGCCGCCGTCGATCGCCTTGGTCGCCATAGGATCAGTGCCTCATCAGCCAGAATGTCGTGCCCGGATCACCCGGGCGGGCACGCGGTACGA
>JALYTP010000002.1 GCA_030854225.1 Pseudomonadota bacterium | reverse complement strand
GCCAACGCGTGCGCGACGCTGTGCCATACCGGATCGTCCTCGGCGAGCTCGTCCGCCCTCTTCCCGGTACGCGCCCTGATCGCGCTGCCCGAGGCGAGGCCCTCGACGCAATCGCCGTGGAAATCACAGGCGCCGGGCCAGTCATCGCCGGGCAACCGCACCGGGCGGATATGGCCGAGCTCGGGGTGCGTCATCCCGTTGGTCGGCTCGCCGCCCAGCACCAGCCCGACGCCGACGCCCGTGCCGACGGTGATGTACGCATGATCGGCCACATCTTGCGCCGCGCCCCAGCGCCCTTCGCCCAGTGCCGCGCCCGCGACATCGCTGTTGAACCCGACCGGCACGCCGGCCACCTTCGCCAGCCGCGCGCATATGTCGGTATCGGTCCAGCCCTGCTTGGTCGTCGCGGTGATGTGCCCGTAATCTGCCGCATCGCGATCGATCGATACCGGCCCGAAGCTGGCGATGCCCAGCGCCTCATACCCCGACCATCTTTTCAACGTCGTCGTGATCGCGCCGAGCGTCTCGTCGGGCGTCGTCGTCGGGATGCGCACCTCGTCGCGGATATCGTCCGGGCCGGTCGCCAGGATGCAGATGCACTTGGTCCCGCCCAGTTCGACCCCCTGTAGCCGACGAATATAAAACTCCATCGTGATGATCCATCTCGCCTTCTTAGCGAACGATGGCTCGATCGTCCTATGCCAATCGTCAATTCCCGTCGGGAAGCATGGGCGGAGCGATCGGGCGGACCGGATGATCTTTTGGGTGCTCACTGGGACAATAGAAAGCTCCGTCTCACGTCCAACGCTCCGCCCGATCTAGCATCCCCTCTAATAGGAGGTGGTGCAGCGGCGGGCTGCCATGCCCACCCACCAGCAGCGCGCCAAGCCATCCCTGCTGACACATCCCGTCGCGCGCCAGTCCCGGCCAGCGGTCGAGCGTCCGCCCCCACCAGACATCCATCGAACGGGCGATCGCCGGCAGCTTCGCCTCGCCGGCTACGTTCAACATCCTCATCGCCTGCAGTCGCACCAGGTATTCCTCCCTGCGATCATCTGGACACAGACCGCTTCGACCATCCAACAGGAAATCGCTGTGGCGCGCGAGATCGAGCAGGTCCGCCAACCGGGGATCGTCGACTTCAACCACGCGCGGCGCCCCTTGCGGGCAGGCGCCGTCCGTGGCTGCTTGGTAACGCGCCTTCCGCTCCTCGCGGTCCACCGTGGAATGCCTGAGTGGCTCGGCGTGGACCGGACAGACGATCACCGAGGGCAGCTGGTGCGAGCGCAGGCGCAGCGTCCGCAGATAGCGCTCCTGGTGCGATAGCCCCCGCTCGGACTCGTGATGATCCGGCAGCGAATTCATCTTCATGACCCACTGGCCGAGCGAGAGCGGCGGCGGCAGCGCTGCGATGTAGGAATTGCCGGCATGATCGGGAAAGGCGTTCATAGTCGGATCCTCAGGGCAGGTTGTCGGTCATGTCGTCGTGCAGGGTCCGCTCGGGCGGCGGCGGCGCGCGGCCGCGCAGCGCCTCGGAGATCGGCGTCACATTCGGCGGCAAGGGCGAGGTAGCGGGAAGTGAGCTCGAACGCCCGGCGCGCTCGATATCGCGCTCAGCCAGTCGACCATCGCGGGTGCCCTGCAGCTCGGCGTTGGTCAGCTTGCGCTTGCGCTGCGCGTTCGCCGCGGCGTTGGTGTCGCCCAAGTTCCGCGATAGGCGCGCCAGGCCCTCGATATAGTCAGCATGGCGCCGGGCGGTGTCGACGTCGTCCGCCTTGATCATCCGCCTGGTCGGCCCACACCACGCGGTAATGGCGCGAGACCTCGGCGGAGTAGCGGATCACGTCGCGGGGAAGGAGCATCAGACATCCTCCCCTTCGCACGGTCCCGCCGACATGAAGTCGCACGCGGGACGCGAGAGCTCGAACTTGCGGCCCATGTCGAACGACATCACACGCTTCGCGCAGAGCCAGCGCATGCAGACGGGAAAATCCCGACGGGGAAGAACGCCGTCGGCGTCGAGCCTTCGCGCGATCTGGTCCAGAGTCCGCTCTTTCCCCGCGACCACGGCGTCGTGCACGGCGACGACCGCGCGTCGCCAGTAGCCAGCGGGTCGATCGGGATCGAGATCTACGCCAAGGATGAACTCGATGTTCGTCTTGCGCGTCTTCGAGAGGTGCTGCTCGGTCAGCAGCATCCAGTGGATATCCTTTTCGACCCAATATCGGCGCTCGATCTCCAGCTTCTGCAGAGTGCGCCGGATGTTGACCGCCTGCCGCCTGGTGCGAGCCGCAGCCAGATCGATCGCCGCATTGTCCTTCACCGCACGCGCCAGCAGCACCGAAGCCCCGGAATCGCGACGCGTGAGCAGCAGATCGGTGGAGACCACCACGGGAACCCGCGCGGCGTCGCGCGCGAGCAGTTCGGGCCAGAGGCGATGGCAGCGAAGAAGGAAGCACGCGAGGCCAGGGAGCGGGCAATCGCCGAGCACCGCGACATGATGTCCGACTGTCTGCCGTGACGTCGATGCCCCAACTGGCGGCTTCGCCCGGCGGTCAGGGCGGCTTCGCCCGGCGGTCAGTCGTCGCGATTCGTCTGACCCACAGCGTTGGCGATCACGCGCGCGCGGATCTCATCGAACAGCCTGGCCGGAAGCTGCCCGTAGAATGGCGTCCCGTCGGGCGTCGCGCGCACATCCGGACCAACCCACGTAAAGCGGTTCAGGTCGTTGCACACCACGCCGCAGCCTGAGTCCAATCCGAGGTGACGCGCAACCTTCGGAGGAAGCACGACGAGCTGTTCTGGCTGATGGTGCTTGGTGGTGATGGGCGCCGTGATAACGCGAAGCCCGCCCTGCGTCTCGGTCGCGGCGAGTACCAGGCAGGGCCGGTCCTTGCGCCCCGCGTCCTCGCCGCGCGCCGCCTCGTGCCGCCACAGATAGCTGTAGTGGATGACGTCGGCGGGATTTGGCCTAGTCCAGGAGATGATTCAGTTCCCGGGCGCTGTCCGGAACCACGGCGTCGCGGATCGCGACCAAGTCCGCCCTGTCGAGTTCCTCGGGCAACAGCGCCAAGTGGTCGAGGCGGACCAGCCGCTCGTATTCGGCCGCCGGCATCATCACCACGCGCGCCGCGCCATTGCGTTCGACCGCGAGCGGATGCGTCATCGCCTCGTCGTAGTAATAGCCGAACCGCTTCGACACGTCGCTGGACGACGCCTTCTCGAGAACGCTGGAAACCATCTGCACCTCCATGTGCTTCCGTAATACATAATAGATTACGGGTATTCCGTAAAGGGCGGATTACGCTGGTCGCGGTGAACCTTGGATTCCGATCTAGCATTCCGGCCGACGACTCATCATTGAGGCTGGGCAGACCGCCTCGGCGCTGGAGGATTGATGGCAGTGATATCGGGCGAATCGAACCACGAGAACAGGCTGATCGCGGGGATCGAGCTCGGCGGCACCAAGATCAACTGCATCCTCGCGCGCGGCCCCCAGAACATCGTCGCCGAGGAGCGCATCCCCACCACCGACCCCGCGGAAACGCTCGGCCGCATCGAGGCGGTGCTCGACCAGTGGAAGAGCTTCGAGGCGATCGGCGTCGCGAGCTTCGGTCCAATCATCATCGACAAGTCGAGCGCGGCCTACGGCAGCATCGGCGTCACGCCGAAGCCGGGATGGACTGGCACCGACATCGTGAACCGCCTTCAGAACCGATACGGCAAGCCAATCGGGTTTCACACCGATGTCGTCGGCGCAGCTCTGGCCGAAGCCACTTGGGGTGCGGCGTCGGGGCTGCCGGACGTCGCCTACATCACTGTCGGCACCGGTGTTGGGGTCGGCCTCGTCGCCCACGGCGCGCCCGTCGACGGATTGACCCACGCCGAGCTCGGCCACATCAGACCCGTGCGATACGCGGGCGACGACTGGGTTGGGTCGTGCAAGTTCCACGGCGCCTGCGTCGAAGGACTTGTGTCGGGCCCAGCGATCGCCGCCCGCACCGGCACGCCGGCCGAAAGCCTGTCGAAGGACGATCCCGCGTGGGACCAGGTCGTCCATACCATCGCACAGTTGCTCAACGTGCTCGTCCTCACCGGCGTGCCGCGCCGCATCGTGTTCGGCGGCGGTGTCATGGTCGGCAACGACTTCCTCCTGCCGCAGATCAGGAGCGCGCTGAGCGACAGCCTCGGCGGATACCTACCGCTTCCCGAGATCGAGGACATCGACACGTTCGTCGTTCCCGCAGCCCTCGGCAACCGGGCCGGTCCCCTGGGCGCCATACTGCTCGGGTCGCAGGGGCTTCGCACGGCGGACCGCTGACTGCCCTGCCGCAATCACATCCCCTCGGACCCGCAGCGGCAGAGGATCGCGCCGCCGCGGCCATCAGCCGCAGCAGCTAGGTCGAAGGGTTCCATCGGAGATTTTCATTGTCCTGAGTGGGGAGTGGCGGAATTTTCTATTGTCGCTGGGAAAACTCGATTGTTCGCCCACACCCCCGCGATCAGCGGCGTCTCACTCACTCGACCGTCACCGACTTGGCGAGATTGCGCGGCTGGTCGACATCGGTGCCCTTGGCCACCGCGACGTGATACGCCAGCAACTGCACAGGCACCGCATAGACCAGAGGCGCGATCAGCGGGTGGACCTTGGGCATGGTGATGGTGGCGATACATCCCTCGCCCGCCGCCTGGATGCCGTCATAATCCGAGATCAGGATCACCTTGCCGCCGCGCGCCTGCACCTCCTGCATGTTGCTGACGGTCTTTTCGAACAGCGGCCCCGACGGCGCGATGACGATCACCGGCACCGCCTCGTCGATCAATGCGATCGGGCCGTGCTTCATCTCGCCCGCGGCATAGCCCTCGGCGTGAATATAGCTGATTTCCTTGAGTTTCAGCGCGCCTTCCAGCGCCAGCGGATAATCGGTGCCGCGCCCGAGATAGAGCACGTCGCGCGCCGACGCGACGTGATGCGCCATCGCCTCGATCGCCTCGTCATACGCCAGCGCGGCGTTGAGCGACGCGGGCGCCTCGGCCAGGTGCTTGACGATCGCCTTTTCCTCGGCCGCGTCGAGCCGCCCCTTGGCGCGCGCCAGATTGGCGGCGAGCGCGGCGAGCACCGCGAGCTGGCAGGTGAACGCCTTGGTCGAGGCGACGCCGATTTCCGGCCCGGCATGCGTCGGCAGCAACAGGTCGGCCTCGCGCGCCATGCTGCTGGTCGGCACGTTGACCACGGCGGCGATCTTCTGCCCCTCCGCCTTGGCGTGGCGTAGCGCGGCCAGCGTATCGGCGGTCTCGCCCGACTGGCTGATGACGATCGTCAGCCCCTCGGGCTCGAGCACCGGCGCGCGGTAGCGGAATTCGCTCGCCACATCGATATCGACCGGCACCCGCGCGAATTGTTCGAACCAGTATTTGGCGACCATCCCGGCGTAGAAGCTCGTCCCGCATGCGACGATCGTCACCCGCTTGATCGCGCCGAGATCGAAATCGGGGATCGGCAGCGTGACCTTGTCCTCCATGCGCTGGAGGTAGCTGCGCAGCGTCTGCGCGACGACGATCGGCTGCTCGTAAATCTCCTTGAGCATGTAGTGGCGGTGATTGCCCTTGGAGACGAGTTCGCCGGTGATGCCCGAAATGGTGACCGCGCGCTCGACCGGCGAATTGTCCTTGTCGAAGATCTGCGCGCCGTCGCGATCGATCACGACCCAGTCGCCTTCCTCGAGATAGGCGATGCGTTGCGTCAGCGGCGCGAGTGCGAGCGCGTCCGAGCCGAGATACGTCTCGCCCTCGCCATAGCCGACGACCAGCGGCGAGCCGAGCCGCGCGCCGACGAGCAGTTCGGGATGCTGGCGGAAGAGGATCGCGAAGGCGAACGCGCCGTGGAGTCGGGGCAACACGTCCTTCACCGCCTCGGTCGGGCCCATGCCCTGCTCGATCTTCTCGCTGATAAGCTGCGCGACCACCTCGGTATCGGTTTCGCTGGTGAAGCTGCGCCCGCGCGCGATCAGTTCGTCGCGCAGCGGCTTGAAATTCTCGATGATGCCGTTGTGCACCAGCGCGACCTCCTCGGTCGCGTGCGGGTGCGCGTTGTTGGTGGTCGGGCCGCCATGCGTCGCCCAGCGGGTATGCGCGATGCCGGTCACCCCGGGCAGCGGATCGGCGGCCAGTTCCTTCGCCAGGTTGACCAGCTTGCCCGGCGCGCGGCGGCGATCGATCCGCCCGTCATGCGCGGTCGCGATGCCGGCCGAATCATACCCGCGATATTCGAGCCGCCGCAGCCCATCGAGCAGCCGCTCCGCGACCGGTTCCTTGCCAACGATGCCAACGATGCCACACATGAAACGGTTCTTTCGCTACAAGGTATAGGGGATGCGGACGCCCGGCATGGTCGCCGGAAAATCCCTGGTATTGCGGGTGACGAGGATAGCGCCGTTGACCTGCGCCGTCGCCAGGATGAGCGCGTCGAGTAATTTCATCCGGGTGCGGTGTCGGATATCCGCCGCCGTCAGGGCGGTGCGCTGATCGATCTCCACCACCTCGAACGGCCGCAGCAGCGCCTGAATCCGCACACGTTGCCCAGCCGGCTCCCCCGCGAGAATTTCGGTCCAGACGATGCGGCTGATGCGGTGGCGGGCATATCGTCCCAATTCGCGGCTCGCCTCCCGCCGATCGAACAACCAGTCGATCAGGATATTGGTATCGAAGAAGGGATCGCTCATTCAGCGCCGGCCGTCATCGCGATCGCGCCGCATATCGCGCTGATATTCCACCGCGTCCCCGATATCGGCGCGATCCTTCCAATAACCCGCGCCGCGCTCGATCCAGTCACTGCTCGCCTCGGCCCGGTAGGAGGTCACGGCGTCGCGCACCAGCGCCGCGCGCGACTTGCCCAGTTCGGCCGCCTTGATGTCGAGCCATTTCATGTCGTCCTCGGGAAGATCGATCAACGTTCGCATGATATACCGATATCATATCGCGATATCATGTCAAGATTTCTTCGCTTCGGCCTTCTTCGCCGTCATGATCTCACGAAACCTCTTCGCCCAGCCGGGTTTGACCTGCTGTTCGGGCCGAACGAGGCACAGCGCGTCCGCCGCGACGTCCGCCGTCACCACGCTGCCCGCCCCGACGATCGCACCCGCACCGATCGTCACCGGGGCGACCAGCGCCGAGTTCGACCCGATGAACGCGCCGGCGCCGATGACCGTCTTGTATTTGAAGAACCCGTCATAATTGCAGGTGATCGTCCCCGCGCCGACATTCGCGCCCGCGCCGATGTCCGCATCGCCGAGATAGCTCAAATGATTGGCCTTGGCGCCCTTGCCGAGCGTCGCCTTCTTCACCTCGACGAAATTACCGACCTTCGCTTTCTCGCCCAGTACCGCGCCGGAGCGCAGGCGCGCATAGGGGCCGACCTCGGCGCCCTCCCCCACCGTCGCACCCTCGAGGTGCGAATTGGCGCGGATCGTCACCTTGTCGGCGACGGTGACGCCGGGGCCGAAGAACACGTTGGGTTCGATCGTCACGTCGCGGCCTACCCGCGTGTCATGGGCGAACCACACCGTTTCCGGCGCGATCAGGCTCGCGCCGTCGGCCATCGCGGTGGCGCGGCGCGCGGCCTGCCAACGACCCTCGGCATAAGCGAGTTCGGCACGGCTGTTGATGCCGATCACTTCGTCCGCATCGGTTTCGACCACCACCGCGCGGTCGCCATCGGCAATCGCCAGCATGACGATGTCGGGCAGATAATATTCGCCCGCCGCATTGTCGTTGCCGACGCGCGCGAGCAGCGGCCACAGATCGGCGGCGCGCACCGCCGTCACGCCCGAATTGCACAGATCGATCGCGCGCTCGTCGTCCGACGCGTCCTTGTATTCGACCATTTTGGCGATCGCGCCGTCCGAACCGGCGACGATGCGGCCATAGGCCTTGGCGTCCTCCGGCCGGAAGCCGAGCACCGCGATGCGGGGGCGGTCGGGCGCGTCGAGCCGCGCAGCCATCGCCGCGATCGTCTCGCCTTTCAGGAACGGCGTGTCGCCGAATGCGATGATCGCGATACCGTGGAACCCGGCCAGCGCCTGCTTCGCCATCAGCGCGGCGTGCGCGGTGCCGAGTTGTTCGTCCTGCGCCGCGATCCGCGCGCCCAGCGGCACCACCGCCGCCTCGACCTGATCGCGCCGCGCGCCGACCACGACGACCTGTTCTGCCGCCCCGGCCGCAGCAAAGGCGTCGATCAGGTGGAGCAGCATCGCGCGGCCCGCAATCGGGTGCAGCACCTTGTGCAGATCGGACTTCATCCGCGTGCCCTGCCCGGCGGCAAGGATGATCGCGGCGATGGGAGCGTCGGCCATGCCGCCGCCCTGCCACGAGTGCCTTGCCTTTTCCATAGCCACGCGCGCAGGGACGCAGGCGATGACGAACTTTTCATTCGATATCGTCGGGTTCGATCTCGACGGCACGCTGCTCGATACCAGCGGCGACCTGACCGCTGCGGTGAACCATGCGCTGGCCGATGCGGGGCGGCCGCGCCTCACCCCCGCCCAGGTCGAGCCGATGATCGGGGGCGGGGCGAAGAACATGCTGCGCCAGGCGCTGGACGCGACCGGCAGGTGCGAAGCGGAGGAGTTCAGCCGTCTCTACAAAGTGATGCTCGGTTATTACGAGGCGCATATCGCGGTCGCGACGACGCCCTATCCCAGCATGATCGACGCGCTCGACGCGCTGGCGGCGATGGGGGTCGCGCTGGCTGTCGTCACCAACAAGTTCGAGGCGTTCGCGCAGAAATTGCTCACCGAAATCGGCCTGCGCGACCGGTTCGCGTGTCTTATCGGCGGCGATACGATGGGCAAGGGCCTGTCGAAACCGCACCGCGCGCCGATTGACGAAATGATCCGGCGGTGCGGCGGCGTGATCGGGCAGAGCCGCGCCGTGTTCGTCGGCGATTCGATCTACGATATCGACGCGGCGAAGAATGCCGGCATCGCCAGCGTGGCGGTGAGTTTCGGGTTCCTGCTCCAGCCGGTTGAAACGCTCGGCGCGGACGCGGTGATCGACCGGTATGACGAATTGATCCCGACGTTGGCGCGGCTGGCGTGACGGGCATGACGGGGCGCACGATCTTCGCGCAGCTGGCGTTTTGGGCCGCGCTGGCGTTCGCGGTGACGATGGCATTGTTGCCTCACCCGCCCGCCACGCCGCTCGATCCTTACGGCGACAAGGTCGAGCATATGGCGGCGTTCGCGACGCTCGCGTTTCTCGGCGTGTTCGCCTTTCCGGCGGCGGCACTGGCGCGGATCGGCGAGCGGCTGTCGTTCCTCGGCGCGCTGATCGAGGTGGTGCAGTCGATCCCCGCGCTGCACCGCGATTGCGACATTCGGGACTGGCTGGCGGATACCGCCGCGATCATCGTCGCATTGCTGGTCGTGGCGGCGATCAGGCGGGCGCGGCGCCCTTCCGCCACTTGATCCACAAATGCCGCGCCAGCATCGCCGGCGGCATCCGCAGCCAGTGCGACCGGGCGTAAAAGGCCAGCCGGGTGACGGGCCGCGTCGCCCGGCCCCAGCCATCGCGCGCGGTGAGGCGGCGAAGGAAGAACCGATCGGCGGGCGACAGCGCCGGTTGGTCTCCATAAAGCGCGGCGGCGAGCGTCAGCGCGCGATCGACTTCGTAAGACAAACCGTGATGCGCGCCGCGCGCGGCCAGCCCCTCCGTCCCGACGTCTTCGGCCAGGCAGTGCACGTCCCACAGATTGCGCATCCCACCGGCCAGATCGCCATCGGCGAACAGATGCGCCGCGGCGTGGACGATCATGTCCGCTGGCGCCAGCGTGCGCAGGCCGTTTTCGAGCGGCACGGCATCCGCCAGCAGCGCGTCCGCATCGGGCGCGATCCGCGCGGTGAGCGGCAGGATGGTGTGGTGCACGTCGATCATCCGGTCGCGGGTCCGGTGGATCAGCGGCGGCAGCTCGTGCATCCAGCGGCGGTAATAGGCATCGTCATACGGATCGGGCTTGACCCATTCCCAGCCCGCCGCGAGCAGCGCGGCCTCGACCGTATCGAGCGCGGCACGCGGCACCAGAATATCGAGATCGCCGATCGATCGCCCCTGGCCCGCCTTCAGCCCCGCCGCGACGAACGCGGTGCCCTTGAGCAACACCACCGCCACCCCGAGCGGTGCAAGCACGCGGCGCGCCATCTCGGCCTCCCACAAGGCGGCGGTGCGGCCCTGTTCCGCCGAGGCACGGGCATCGGCGAGGATGCGCGCGGGCGCCTCCGGCAATGCGAGCCCGGCGAGCCGGTGCGCCAGCGTCCCGATCATCTGCTCGGCGCGCGCGATGGCAAGCAGATCGGCCCAGCCGTCGGCCTCCAGCGCCAACACGCTCTCGGGCGCGCGCAGCGCCGCCGCCAGCAGCCATCCGTCGCTCACAGCGATCCCCATAATGCCTCGACCTGCGCGACCGCGCTGTCGGTATCGGGATAATCGATCGCGCGCGCCGGCACGTCACAGATCAGCCCGGCCAGCGCATCGAACCCGCGCTCGCCCAGCGCGACGTAATTGGTCGACGCCTGGGTCAACCGCACGAATACCTCGCTCGGCGGCACCTCGCGCACGGCTGGCGCGAACCCGAAATTGGGGAACAGCAGCAACCGCGGCCGCGCGGGGCTATCCATCGCGTCCACCGCGCGCGCATCGGGCACGAGATGGCGGATATCACCCTTCGGCGTCCCCGCCAGCAGCGGCCCGAACCGACCTTCCGGCATGGCGGCCCGCATCACGCCGATCGCCGCGTTCTTGAGGCTGACCAGGCGCGGAAAGGCGTGGGCCAGCCCCGTCGCCGGATCGATCAGCGCGAACTCGTCTCCCATCAACCGCCAGCCGCGAGCGGACAATAACGCCCCCAGCGTCGATTTGCCCGCACCCGACAGCCCGGTCATCAGCAGCGCCTGCCCGTCACGCTCGACCGCCGAGGCATGGAGCAGCAGATAGCGTCGCTGACCCAGTGCCATCTGCAGATTCATCCCCATTTCGGCGGCGAGCAACCCTTGCGCGAGCGGCAACGGCGCGGCCTCGGGCAACACGAAATCGCCGCCGATGGTGACCGAAGGACGCACGATGCGCCGCCACGGCCGCGCGGCGAACAGGCGAACGGTGAAGTCCGGCACGTCGGGCCTGGGATAGTCGCGGTACAACGTCTCGAGTTGCGCAATCGGCGCGCGCCAGTCGGATCCGACACGGAAGCCCACCGGCCCGATCCTGACCGAAAAGACGTGCCTCATGCCGCCGACACGAGACCGGCCGCGACCAGTTCGTCCAGCCGCGCCGCCAGCGCAGCTTCGTCGGCATCGGCGATATCGAACGTCGCGCGCAACACGGCGAACAGCACGTCGCGGGTCAGGCCGTCCTCACCGAGCGCGGCCATGATCTCCGGTGCGGGCGCGGTGACGAGGTGGGTAATCCCCGACGTCCGGTGGTAGATCGCGGTGAATGCATCGAGCGGCGCGATGCGTAGGCTCCCGGGCGCCGCGCTGCGATACACCGGCGCCCCCACCGCGCAGCCTCAGCCGCGCGGCATCTGCAACGAGGCGAAGCAGGTGAAGCCGCTGGTGCCCGATTGCAGGCGGCGGATGTAGTTGGTGTAGGCCTGGCTCTGCTGATAGCTGGTGCCGGGAATTTGCCCGCCCGACAGCGCGGTGCGCACGTCCTGGCCCTTGATCGGGCGCGCGGCGGGGGGAAACGCGCCCGCCGTGCCGGCCGGCACCAGCGATCCGTCGGCGGCGATGTAATTGCCCGCCCGGCCCGGATCGGGCACCGGAATCTCGCAATGCGCGACCGAGGCGGCGGTCTGCGCGAGCGCGGGGCGTATCGAGACGATCGCCGCCGTGCCGACCGCGCCGAGCATCAGCGCGCGGCGGCGTGTAGCGCCCCCGGCCTCGCCGCTGTCCTGCTGGTCGTCGCTCATGCCGATGCTCCCTGGCCCAGCCCTTTCATATTCATGTCCGCCGATCAAGCAGCGCTGGCGGCGTTAACGACGTTTGCGCTACACCCGTTAACGATGACCGGCCCCGCCGCCGCCCCGCCGCTCGATATCGCCGTGATCGAGGGGATCGTCGGGCCCGTCCTGATCGCCGCCGGCGGTCGCGTGTGGGGGCATGATTCGAGACCATAGAAACGGCGTTGCGACTCAAAAGTCGTTTCGCAGGGAGAAATATCGCGCGCGCCGCGTTGGAGGTGCCGTGTGGTCGAGTGACTGCGCCCCAATAGATCATCAGGAGAGATGGATCATGAAGCTCGCTTTTCTTGCCGGCGTGGCGTTGATTGCCGCCCCCGCCTTCGCTCAAATGGCGCCCCAAACGCCGCCCCCGGCCCCGGCCCCTGTGGAGCAAACCGCGCCAGCCGCGCCATCGACCACCAACGGCATCCCCGATACGCCGCTGTCGACCTCGACCGCGCCCTCCGACGGCCCGCGCGCGCAGCAATCGTCGATGCCCGCCAACGCCGCCACGGCGGACGCCGCGAACGCGCAGGCGAACGATGCGACCACGACGACCACCAGCGTGACCCCGACACCCGATGGCAGCGCGGTGGTCGCCACCAGCACCAGCGCCGATCCCGCGCCACCCCCCGCGATGGATCATTATCCGATCTGCAAGAAGGGCGAGTTCACCGGCTGCATGGAACCCGGCAACCACGGCGCGGTGCACAAGACGCGCCGCCACCGCTGACCGATTGCGGGCCGGGTGATCCCCGGCCCGCCGCTTGCGCATCACGCGCAAATCAATAGGAACGCTCCACCGATCAGGAGAGCGTGCCATGTCCATCCGTTACGACAACCGTGTCGCGATCGTCACCGGGGCCGGCGGCGGTCTCGGGCGCGCCTATGCGCTGGAGCTTGCCCGGCGCGGCGCGAAGGTTGTGGTCAACGATCTCGGCGGCGCGCGCGACGGCACCGGGCATTCGGATGCCGCGCTCAAAGTGGTTGAAGAGATTAAGGCCGCCGGCGGCGAGGCGATATCGAACGGCGGCAGCGTCACCGAATACGACCAGATGGTCGAGATGGTCGCCAAGGCAAAGGAGGCCTGGGGCGGGGTCCACATCCTCATCAACAATGCCGGCGTCCTGCGCGACAAGACCTTCGCCAAGATGGAACCGGCCGATTTCCGCTTCGTGGTGGACGTCCACCTCAACGGCTCGGCCAATGCGACCAAGGCCGTGTGGGAGACGATGCGCGCGCAGAATTACGGGCGCATCCTGATGACCGCCTCGTCGACCGGGCTGTTCGGCAATTTCGGCCAGGCGAATTACGGCGCGGCGAAGATGGGCCTCGCCGGGCTCACCAAGACGCTGTATCTCGAAGGCGCGAAATACAATGTGCGCGTCAACACGCTCGCCCCGACAGCGGGGACGCGGATGACCGAGGATCTGTTTCCCGAAGAAGCGTTCAAGGCCTTCGCGCCCGAAAAGGTCGTGCCCGCCGCGCTCTACCTCGTCTCAGAGGATGCACCGTCCAATGCCATCATCGGCGCGGGCGCCGGGGTGTTCCAGGCCACCTATGTCACCCTGACCCCCGGCAAGCTGCTGACCGGGGACGCGCTGAGCCCCGAAGGGATCGCCGCGCACTGGGCCGAAATAACCGACCGGACCGGCGAGATCGTCCCCGCATCGGGCGGCGAACAGGCGATGAGCATCATGGCCAGACTCCAAGACGGATAGTGTGTTGTTGATCTAATACGCTTGTGCTAACAGCCCCTCACAACAGGAGGTTTGCCATGTATAGCGAAAGCGACATCGACAATGCGGTGACGGCGGGCGTGCTGACGCGCGACACCGCGACGGCACTGCGCAACCACATCGCCGCGACCAGCAACACGGTGGCGGTGGACGAGGAACATTTCCGGCTGCTCACCGGCTTCAACGACATTTTCGTATCGATCGCGGCGGTGCTGGTGCTCGCCGCGCTGGCGTGGATCGGCGGCTCGATCACGACCCCGCTCGCCGGGGCGTTCGCTGCGGCGGGCGCATGGGGGCTGGCGGAATATTTCACCCGGACGCGGCGCATGGCGCTGCCCAGCATCATCCTGCTGCTCGCCTTTGTCGGCGGCGTCGCGGCGACCCTGGTGGGGCTGATCGTCGCCAACGGTCCGGCGTTCCAGCATTGGCTCGATGCCAATTTCCATGATCATCAGAACCCCGTCATCGGGTCGATCGCGGCGGTGATCGGGCTGGCGACCGCGGGCGCGGCGTGGCTGCACTGGCGGCGGTTCATGGTGCCGATCACCGTCGCGGCGGGCGCGGTGGCCGTCGTCGGGGTCGTGCTGTCGCTGATCGTCGGGTTCATCCCTGCGGCGAGGGACTGGATCTTCCCCTTGGTGCTGATCGCGGGGCTCGTCATGTTCGCCTTCGCGATGCGATGGGACATGTCGGACCGCAATCGGCAGACCCGTCGGTCGGACGTGGCGTTCTGGCTCCATCTGGCCGCCGCGCCGATGATCGCGCATGCCCTGTTCCAGATGCTCGGCGTGTTCGACGGCGCGATCTCGCTGCCGATCGCGCTGGTGGTGCTGGCGCTGTACCTCGTCTTCGCCTTCGTGGCGCTGGCAGTCGATCGGCGTGCATTGCTCGTCTCCAGTCTCGCCTACGTGCTCTACGCGCTCTATTCGCTGTTCCATTCGGCGGGCGCGGTCGAAATGGCGTGGGCGATGACCGGGCTGGTGATCGGCTCCGCGCTGCTGACGCTTTCCGCGTTCTGGCACCCGATGCGCGCAATGGTGGTGGGGATGCTGGGCGGTCTGGCCGATCGCCTGCCGCCGGTCGGGCGGATGGTGCCTGTCGCAGCCTGATCGCGACGCATTGAAGGGCCCGGTCGCGTGCGGCCGGGCCTATTCCTCGACCAGTTTCATCAGCCGCCGCTCGACCGGCGCCAGCACCGGCCCCAGTTCCGGCCCGCGCTTCAGCACTGCGCCGTGCTCGCCGACCAGCGCCCACATGCCCTGCTTGTTGCGCAAGGAGGGGCGTTTCTCGATGCGAAATTCGGGGCGCTCGGCGGTGCGGCGAAACGCGGCGAACATCGCGGCATCTCTGCCCAGCTCGATCGCATAATCGCGCCAATGCCCCGCCGCGACCATGCGACCGTAAAGATCGAGAATGCGAGTGAGTTCGATCCGGTCGAAACCGATCTGGCTCGACCGGCCAGGCGACAACGGAAACGGCGTGACGGTGCCCATCAGGCGCGGTCGCGCGCCTCGCCCCGGTCGCCATCCTGCTCGGCGAGCAGTGCGTCGAGCCGCTTGCGCATCGTCTCCATCTCGCACCGCATCAGCTCCAGCTTCTGCGTCGCGGGGTCGAACATCTCGCTGCACGGCGTGCCGTAAGCGAGGAATTTCTCCGGCTGTTGCCCGCCCTCCACCATCGTCGCGCGCGCCGGGATGCCGACCATCACCGCGCCCTCCGGCACGTCGCGCGTGACGACCGCATTGGCCCCGATCCGCGCGCCCTGCCCGACCATGATCGGCCCCAGCACCTGCGCGCCCGACCCGATGATCGCGCCGTCGCTGATCGTCGGATGGCGCTTGCCGGTGACGCCCTTGTCGGGGCTGGTCCCGCCCAGCGTCACGCATTGGTAGATCGTCACGTCGTCGCCGATCTCGGCCGTCTCGCCGATCACCACAAAGCCGTGGTCGATGAAGAAATTGCGCCCGATCTTCGCACCCGGATGGATGTCGATCGCCGTCAGCCCGCGCGACCAGTGGTTCACCACGCGCGCGAGAAAGAACAACCGCGCCCGGTACAGCCGGTGCGCCAGCCGGTGATAGCCCAGCGCCCACACGCCGGGATAGAGCAGGATTTCCCACCGCGAGTGCGGCGCCGGATCGCGGCGCTTGATCGAATCGAGATAGCTGGCCAGGCGACCGGGCATGATGCGTCCCCTATTACGCTGGCGCGCAATCTAATGCGCCGCCGGCGCGAATTAAAGAACCTCGCGCGCGGGGCTGGTTTCGATCGACGCCATGACTTACAATCCGCGCATTGATCGACCGAGGCGATGATGGCGACGTACCTTCCGACGCTCAAACAGCTGCAATATCTCGTCGCGCTGAAAGACCATGGCCATTTCGGCCGCGCGGCGGAGGCGTCATTCGTCACCCAGTCGACGCTGTCGGCGGCCATCCGCGAGCTCGAGACGCTGATCGGCGTGACCCTCGTTGAACGGACGCGCCGGGTGATGCGTTTCACCCCGCTCGGCGAGCGCATCGTCGACAAGGGGCGCCGCGTGCTGCGCGAGGCGGAGGAGCTGAGCGACATGGCGCGCGCCGCCGGACGCCCGCTATCGGGCGAGATGCGGATGAGCGTGATCCCTACGATCGCCCCGTTCATGCTGCCCAAGATCCTGCCCCGGCTGCGGCACGATTACCCCGATCTCAAGCTGTTCCTGCGCGAAGAACCCTCCGGCGCGGCGTGCGAGGGGCTGAACCACGGCCGCGCCGATTGCGTGCTGCTCGCTCTGCCCTATGCCTGCGGCGAGGTGACCGCGCAGCCGTTGTTCGAGGATCGGTTGTTCGTCGCCTTTCCCGATGCCGATCTGCCCAAGCCCCCGCCGGTGATCCGCGCCGGCGAGATCGACGAGACGCGGCTGCTGCTGCTCGAGGACGGGCATTGCCTGAAGGATCACGCGCTTGCCGCCTGCAACCGGCCCGGTCTCGGCGCGCAGGCGATGATGATGGGCACCTCGCTCCACACCATCGTACAGATGGTCGACAATGGTCTCGGCGTGACGATGCTGCCCGAAATGGCGATCGATGCCGGAATCCTCGATCATACGCGCGTTTCCGCGCGTCCGCTCGATGCGGATCATGCCACGCGCACCATCGCCCTGGTGTGGCGCCGCGCCTCCCCGCGCGAGCGGGATTTTCGCTTGCTGGCGGACGTCCTGACGGCCTCGATCTGACGCCTTGCGGGAACCGATCCGCGTCGCAGGACGTATCTTCGACGAGCGCCGGGCCAGGCCGGGCGTCAACAAGAGGAGAAAATTCACATGAAGTACGTGATCGCGCCCATCGCCCTGGTGGCCCTGTTCGCCGTCCCCGCTGCCGCACAGCGGACCAATCCGCCCGCCGCCGCCCCGATGGCGGCGCCGGCAACGCCACCCGCGCAAAGCACGATGCCCGCCCCCGCGACGACGCCGGCTCAGGCGGCAATGCCCGCCACGACCCCCGCCGCAACCCCTGCCGCAACCCCCGCCGCCAATCCCATGGTCGGGGGCGTCGCGATGGACCCGATGAAGACCATCGTCGAAAACGCCTCGGCCGCGCCGAACCTCACGACTTTGGTCAAGGCGGTCACCGCCGCCGGGCTGGTGCCGACATTGTCCGGGCCCGGCCCGTTCACCGTCTTCGCCCCCAATGACCCAGCCTTCGCCCGCCTGCCGGCCGACACCGTCGCGCAGTTGATGAAGCCGGACGAGAAGGACCGGCTGGTCAAGGTGCTGACCAATCACGTCGTGCCCGGAGTGATCGATATCGCCGCGCTCAAGGCCAAGGTGACGGCGGGCAACGGCACCGCCATGCTGACGACGGTGGAAGGCGAGCCGATCAAGGTCACGATGAGCGGCACAGGCATCGTCACGCTGACCGACGTGCACGGCAACATCGCCTATGTCGGCACCGCCGACGTGCGGCAGTCGAACGGCGTCGTCCACGTCATCAACGGGGTCCTGCTGCCCACCCTGAACGCGGCTGCTGCCAAGTAACGCGAGACGATGACATTACGCCGACCACCGTGCCGCAGCATGGTGGTCGGCGTCCCGTTCCCCTACCCACGTCGCGTCTCCGCCGCGCGTCTCGCGCTTCCAGAACGGCGCGTCGGTCTTGAGCCGGTCGATCAGGAAGGCGCAGGCGTCGAGCGCGGCGGCGCGGTGCGCGGCGCAGGTGCCGACGAACACGATCCGGTCACCCGGCACCATCGCGCCGACGCGGTGGACGATCGTCGCCCCCGCCAGCGACCAGCGCGACATGGCCTCGGTCGCCAGCGCCTCCAGCGCCGTCTCGGTCGCGCCGGGATAATGTTCGAGCAGCAATTCGGCGACCCCGTCATCGGCGCGTACCAGCCCGGTGAACGTGGCGACGGCGCCGCCACCCACCGATTCCAGCAAGGCCATTTCAGCCGCGAGATCGATCGCGTCCGCCGTGACGACCACGCGGATCATCCGCCGGTCACCTGGGGAAAGATCGCCACCTCCCGCGCCTGGCCGATGACCGTTTCGAGCGGCACGAATCGCTGATCGAGCGCCGCGCGGAGTCGCGTGGGATCGGCAAACGCCTGCGCATAACCCTGCCCACGCGCCGCCAGCCATTCGATCAACCCGCCGATGGTCGTGACGCCGGGCGGCACCTCGATCCGTTCCTCGCCCAGCCCGATACGTTCCCGCACCCACGCGAAATAGAGCATGGTCAGCGTCATCAATCCATATGCTTCAGGCCGACCCGCAGATAACCCCACCCGGTGACGAGCGTCAGAGCGGCGGCGATCCACAGGGCGACCAGCCCGGTGTCCTTGATCCACTCCAGCCCCGGCAGCGCGCCGGCGAGGATCAGCGCGCCCAGCGCCACCAGCTGTAGCGTCGTCTTCCACTTGGCCAGCCGCGACACCGGCACCGACACCTGGATACCGCCGAGAAATTCGCGCAGGCCCGACACCGCGATCTCGCGCAACAGGATCACCATCGCCGCGATCAGATGCACGCCGCTGATGATCGCCCGGTCCTCGAACCGCGTGCCGACCAGCATCAGGATGACGGCGGCAACCATGATCTTGTCGGCGATCGGATCGAGGAACACGCCGAGCTTCGACACCGTGCCCTGCGCGCGCGCCAGATAGCCGTCGAAATAATCGGTGATGCCCATCAGGCAGTAGAGCGCGAAACCGACCGCATAGCCCGCCGGCCAATCGGGCCACCACAACGCCCAGACCAGCAGGGGCACGGTCACGATTCGCGACAGGGTAAGGATGTTGGGAAGCGTCAGCATTGCATTCCTGCTCTATCGCCCCGCGCGCCCACACGAAAGCCCGAAGCGCATCAGGACGGACGACCAACCGACTTGCCGCTGTCGCACCCCATCGGCTATGCGCCCGGCACTGCTTTTCGCCGCAACGGGGCCGGTTACTGATGCATGGTGCGCTCGGGTTGATGAAGGAGCGCCGATTCCTGCCGTTGTTCGTCACGCAGTTTCTTGGTGCCTTCAACGATAATCTGTTCAAGCAGATGATGGTGTATTTCGTCACCTATCATGTGCTGCAGGATCCGCAGCGCGAACAGGGGTTCAGCTCGATCGCGACGGGGATCAGCCTCGTGCCGTTCTTCCTGCTCTCCGCGCTTGCGGGGCAGCTTGCCGACACGATCGACAAGACGCGCATCATCCGCATCGTCAAGACCGCCGAGATCCTCATCATGATCGGCGGCGGGGCCGGGCTGATCGTGGCGCAATTGGGGCATACCCATGTCGGTATCGCGCTGATGCTCGGCGCCGTCCTCGCGCTCGGCGTGCATTCGACCTTTTTCGGGCCGATCAAATACGCAATCCTGCCGCAGCATCTCGACGCCGACGATGTGCTGGGCGGGACGGGGCTGATC
>JALYTP010000114.1 GCA_030854225.1 Pseudomonadota bacterium | reverse complement strand
GCGCCGCGCCGGCCCTCCGGCGGCATTGATCGCGGTCGGGCTGTTCTTCGGCGGGTATGCGATCCTCGGCCCCAACGGCGCGCTCGCTTATGGCGACATCAAGCGCCAGCTCGTGCAGCGCAAGGCAGAGCTTGCCGTATTGGAGAAGCACCGGGGCGAGATCGACAACCGCGTCAACCTGCTCGATCCCAAACATGCCGATCCCGATCTGGTCGACGAGATGACCCGCAAGGATCTGAACGTCGTGCACCCCGACGAAGTGATCGTCCCGCTCAAATAGCGGCGGCGCCGCCAGGGCGTCTGATGCGTCGAATGGGTCATTGGTGGCGGGCCGCTGGCGCTTTCCATCCTGATCTGGCAGCTTCGCCCCGAAAACAGAAAAGGGAGAGGTCGATGCGGATAAAGCTTTTGGGCGCAGCGGCGGTGCTTGCGCTCGCCGCATGTACGCAAGGCGCGCCGTCCGGCGGCAATGCGAGCACGGCGGCATCGGGCTTGCCGACTGCGGACTGGCCATCGTTCCGCGATGCGTTCATCAACGGCTGGTTCAAGATCGACCCCGCCAACGCCGCCTATCAGGGCAAGCACGAATATGACGGCGAACTGGGCGACTGGAGTCCGGCGGGGCTGAAGCGGCAAGGCGATTTCCTGCGCGATGCGATCGCCAAGGCACAGGCGTTCGATCCGGCGAAGCTGTCAGGTCCCGATGCGTTCGAGCGCGATTATCTGATCAACGTCGCACAAGGGAAATTGTTCTGGCTGGAAGACGCCGATCAGCCGCACACCAACCCGGCCTGGTATATCAATGCCGGGCTCGATCCGAACGTGTACGTCGCGCGCAACTATGCCGATGCGCCGACGCGGATGAAGGCGGTGATCAAATACCTCCAGGCCATTCCCGGCGCCGCGGCCAACATCAAGGCCAATCTCAAGACGCCGATGCCGCTGAGCTTCGTCAATTTCGGCGCGGCGGCGTTCAACGGTTACGCCGATTATTATACCGGTGACGCCAAGGCGGCGTTCGCCAGTGTCAAGGACGCCGCGCTGCAAAAGCAGTTCGACGATGCGGCGGCGCCCGCCGCAAAGGCGATGAAGGATCTCGGCGCGTGGGTCGAAAGCCAGCGCGCGACGGCGAACCAAGGGTTCGCGCTCGGTGCCGACCGGTTCGCTCGGATGGTCAAGCAGACCGAGGATGTCGATGCCTCGCTCGATCAGCTCGAAGCGGCGGGGCAGGCCGATCTGAAGCGCAACCAGGACGCGTTGAAGGCGGCTTGCGCGCAATATGCACCCGGTGCGACGATCATCGCTTGCATGCAGAAGATGGGCGCGCACAAGGCCGAAGGCGGCCCGGTGGTCGCGGCGCGGCGGATGATCCCGCAGTTGCGCAAGTTCGTGATCGACCACGATCTCGTCTCGATCCCCGGCACCGAGGAAGCGCTGGTGGAGGAGGCTCCGCCCTATAACCGGCAGAATGCAGCGTATATCGATCCGCCGGGACCGTTCGATAAGGGCGTGCCCTCGGTCTATTACATCGCGCCGCCCGATCCCGCATGGTCGAAGGCCAAGCAGGACGCATTCGTGCCGGGGTACGGCACGCTGCTGTTCACCTCGGTGCATGAGGTGATGCCGGGGCATTTCGTCCAGTTCCTCCACGCCAACCGCTCGCCGTCGCTCTTCGGGCAGTTGTTCGTCGGCTACGCGTATGCCGAGGGCTGGGCGCATTATACCGAACAGATGATGTGGGATGCCGGGCTGGGCAATGGCGACGCCGAAACGCATGTCGGCCAGCTGTCCGAGGCGCTGCTGCGCGATTGCCGCTATCTCTCCGCGATCGGGATGCATGCGCGCGGCATGACGATGGCGCAATCGAAGCAGATGTTCATCGATCAATGCTATCAGGATGAGGGCACCGCCGATCAGCAAGCGTCGCGCGGCACCTATGATCCGGCCTATCTCAATTACACGATGGGCAAGCTGCTCATCATGCGGTTGCGCGCGGACTGGACGGCGAAGCACGGCGGCAGGGCGGGATGGAAAGCGTTCCACGACCAGTTCCTGAGCTATGGTGGCCCACCCATCCCGCTGGTGCGCAAGGCGATGATGGGGGAGCCAACTGCAAAAGCGGTGTTCTGAGCGCGGGTTGACAACTTGGTGAATCGGGCCGGCTTATGCGGCCGGCCCGCAGCAGCCCGGCATATCCTGCCGGAGCGACATCCTAACGCGATTGTTTGAGCGTCGGCACATCGTCCAGCATCTCGGATCGCGGCGGATTGCGGATCGAGGGGCGCAGCCGCGCTATACTGCATAGCCCAGCGATCAGCGCGAACCCGGCGGCGAGCAGCGGCGGGAAGTTGTTCGCGCCGACTCCGGCGGCGAGTAGCAGCGCCACAAGTGTCGCACCCGTCGTCTGCCCGGTGAGGCGGATGGTGGAGATCAGCCCACCCGCCGCCGCCGCCCGCTCGCGCGGCGCGCTGCCGATGACCAGCCGCGCATTGGGGGGCAGGAACGTGCCGAACCCAGAGCCACACAGCGCCATGCGCCAGGCAATGTCGAAATAAGTCGGGTGCACGGGCAGGAACGCGATCAGCAGCAGAGCGGCGATGCTGATCGTCATGCCCACCCCGCCGAGCAACCCCGCCGGCACCCGGTCCGAAAGCCAGCCGGCGAGCGGCGCGACGATCATGTTGGTCAGCGGCCACGGCGCGATCGCGGCGCCCAGCGCGGCGGTCGAAAAGCCGAATTGCTCGGTCAATCGAAAGGGGGTCGACAGCAGCAACGTCGCCGAGGCGATGAACGCGGTATAGGCGCCAACCGCCGAGAGCGTGATGACGGGCCGCGCGAGCAGGTCGATCGGCAGGATCGGGCTCGCCTCGCCGCGCTCGCGCCGGATGAAGTAATAACCGATGATCGCCCCCGACAGCACGATCGCGACCGAGACGACCGGGCTGTTGCCGTGCACCCCGCTTTCCGCCCCGCCGATCAACAGCCCGAACATCGCCGCGCACATGATCGCGCCGAGCAGGTCGAACTGGCTATGTCGCGCAGGCGGCGCTGGCAGCGCGCGGCCGAAGGCGAGGCTGAGCAGCGCGAACGGCACGGCGCAGGCGAAGACCCAGGGCCACGGCGCGAACTTCAGCACGAACCCGCCGATCGCGGGCGCGGCGGCGGCCGAGCTGGAGACGATCACCGAATTGATCCCCAGCCCGCGCCCCAATTGCTTCGAGGGATAGGTCGAGCGGATCAGCGCCGACGAAACGCTGAGCGCGCCCGCCGCGCCGATCGCCTGCGCCGCGCGCACGATCAGCAGGAACGGCAGGCTCTTGGCGAAGAAGCACAGGACCGTCGCCACGGTGAAGATCAGCTGCCCGACCTGGTACATCTTTCTCAGGCCGATCCGTTCGCCCAAGCCAGCGAAGGGCAGCAGCAGCATCACCAGCATCAGCTGATAGACGGTGACGACCGACACGACCGAGGCCGCATCGACGCCGAGATCGTGCGCGATGCTGGGCAGCGCGACGGTCGCGATGCCGCCGTCGATGATGATCAGCGCGGTGCCGCAGCACAAGGCCGCGATCGCGAGATAGCGGCGCGGGAGGGGCAGGCCGTCGGTCACGATCGCCCTCATGACGAAGCGCGTCGCGCGATGCAACGACGCGGTGGAACCGACCTGGCAGCGGACGGTTATGGCGACAGGACAGCGCGAACCGGGAGAGTGACGATGGGCAAGGGACTTCTGATGTGGCTGATCGGCATCCCGATCCCTATCATCATCCTGCTCCTGATCTTCTGGCATTGACCGGGGCACGGCGCGCGGGGTGATGAAGGTTGTTGCTGCACTGCGGCAAATACGTTATCGCGTACGCGTGACCAATCAGATCGCCATCGCCGCCGATGCTCCGTCAGGCCCCGTCCCGACCATCTTCGAGGCGATCGTCCGGCGATTGTGCCTGACCGCGGTCTATAATCGCACCGCGATGACGATCGCGCCGCACATCCTCTACACGCGGCACGACCAGTTGCATGTCGACGGGGTCGTGGTCGAGAAAGGCGGTCAGCCGCCGCGTGAGCCGAAGGTCGGGACGTTTCGCCTGACCGGCCTGAACGACATCGCGCTGGCCGATCGCCCCTTCTTTCCCGATCCGTTGTTCGAGATCGGTGGGGAGAAATATCACGGCGTGACGTTATTGGCGGTCGAGCCGGCCTGAACGATCAGACCAGCGCGGCGACGGCGCCGCGTGGCCGTGCGAGGCGACGGCAAATCTGGTCCACCGCCTTGAGCGAGGCGAACGCGATCGCTGCCCCGAGGATCATGTCGCTGAGGTAATGCGTGCCCTCCACAGGAGTAGCCATCAGCATCAGCGTGTTGATCACGACGACCGGCCAGCGCAGGCGTTTGATCGGCCAGGCGGCGGCGACGAACAGCACCGCGCTCGCGGTGTGGAAACTCGGTGCGCAGACCAGCCCGCGCAAATGCCCGAGATCGACCACATGCAGGCCGTGCGCGCGCAGCAGCGGGATCAGTTGTTGCTGATACAGCCCGCTTTCGGGAACATAAGGCAGCGGCCCATGCCAAAGATAGGCGAGTGGCCCGACGGCGGGTACGAACACATACAGGGTGAGCGCGGCCACCGCGGCCAGCCAGAAGCTGGCGAGGAAGCGGCGCGCGCGGGCGCGATCATCGGACCAGGCGAAATAGGCCAGGATCGCGGCCGGGGTCACGAAGATGCTCTGATACGCGGCGGTGCCCAGCCATTGCAGCACGGGGTGGGCCGCGACAGTGCGATACCATGCCAGCCAATCGAACCCCATCGCCGTGTCGGCGCGTTGCAACCCGGCGTCGGCAAAGCCGTGGGTCATCGCCGCCAGCGGGTAACACGAGGTCGCGCCGATCAGCGCGATGATGGTGAAGAGGCTGTAATATTCCGCCACGTCGCGCGTGGTACGTTCGGCGCCGCTGCGCGGATGCCGCAACACCCAGCGCACGCCGCCCGCAACCGCGAAGCAGGCGGCGAAGATCAACGACGCCGGCGCGACCGGATCGATATGGAGATCGGCGGATTGCATCAGCACCGCGAAGGTCGTGAAACTGCCGAGGATCGCGAGCGCGATCCACCAGCCCGGGATGATGCCTTGCGCCGTCGTCCCGTGTGCCGCGTTGCCCGGCGTCGAATCGTACGAGACGGAAACGGTATAAGGGGGCAACGCGTAAAACCTGTTTGTTGTAACCGGCGTTCCGGCCGGTGATTGTATAAACGGCCGAGGCTTAGCGCGGGATGCGTGAACCGGATGTGACCGCTATATGACGTGAAGGGGATAATGGATAGTCGTCACATGGCAAGCATGGTCGCCGTTCCCTGGGCAACGTTGCGGCAAAGCCACACCCGCGCGGCGCGGCAACGGCTTGCCGTTATTTCTGCTCGTTTTGGCGCTCAAGTGGCGGATGGAAAACGATCTTTACCATTCGTTAACCACCGCGATTTACCTTTTGGTAACGGCTTCACCGGCCTTTCGAAACGGTTGAAAGGGGAAGAAACGATGCGCGCCGCGTTCATCGCCTGCTGTCTGCTACCCGCCCTCGTCGGCGGTTGCGCGGCGGATTTGCGGACCCGCCCGCACGTCGTGATCGAGGCGCCCTCGGCCGGGGATGCTGCGGGAT
>JALYTP010000113.1 GCA_030854225.1 Pseudomonadota bacterium | reverse complement strand
GATCGATCGTACGATCGGGCATCACCGCGCCCCGCGCCAACGCGCGATCCCACGCGCCGTCGAGCGTGTTGGCGGGCGACGTGGCGCGCGGCTTGCCGGGTGACATCGCGGCTTTCGATGTCGGGGCGATGTCGCTCGTCGGTCCCGAGCCGCGCGTCGGGGGACGTGGGGAAGCCGGCGCAAGCCCGGCGTGGCGCAACAATTCCAACGCGATCGGATCCAGCAGCACCGGCGCGGCGCGCTGGCGCCCGGCATGTGGCACGGTCCTCGGCGCCGCCGCCGCCTCGCCGGTCGCTGGCATGGCGACGATCGGGCGCACCGTCGCCATCACCCCCGCCCACAGCGCGGCTTCCTCAGCGCTGAGGCGACGCCCCGCCACCGAAGCCTTCCCGGGAAAGCCGCGCCACGGTGCCGATCGGCAGCAGCACGAACGCGGTGCCGCGCGCCGACATGCCGCCCGCGATCGCGCGCGCCTCGTCGCCCGACCCCCAGAAGGTATCGACCCGGTTGGCGCCCTTGATCGCGCCGCCGGTATCCTGCGCGATCCACAGATTGGTCGCATCGGTGCGGTCCATCGACAGGAACACCGGCGCGCCCAGCGGGATGAATTTCGGATCGACCGCCGCGCTCGTCCCGCCCGTCACCGCGACGCCCAGCGCGCCGACCGGCGGCCCGTCGAGCACGCGGAAGAACACGAAGCTCTTATTCTCGTCCATCACGCCGCGCGCCTGATCGGGATGATCGTGCAGCCACTGGACGATGCCCTGCATCGACGTCTGGCCGGGCCCGATCAGCCCGCGGTTTTTCATCAGCGCGCCGATCCCGGTATAATCGCGCCCGTTCTGGCTGTCATAACCGATGCGCAGCGTCTGGCCGTCGGGCAGGCGCAGGATGCCCGATCCCTGCACCTGGAGGAAGAACATCTCGACCGTGTCGGCAGCCCAGGCGATGATCGGCGCGCGGTTGTCGATCGCGCCGAGTTCGATCGCGGCACGGTCGTAATAGGGGATGAAGTTGCTACCCTCGACCCGGCCGCGGATCTTCTTGCCCTTGAGGCTATCGCTGAACAGCCCGAGATCGACGTCGATCAAATCGCTTGGCCGGCCATAGACCGGAACGTCATAGCCGCTGCGGCGTGCGCGCGAGCCGGCGATTTCGGGGATGTAATAGCCGGTCGCATAGGCCCGGCCATCACCCACCTGCGCGGTTTCGAACCACCGGGCGAAGAAATCGCGGGGATCGCCGCCGGCCTGTTGCGCAGCCGCACATGCCGGTTGCCAGTCGCCCGGTCGCGTCAGCCCCGAGCTATCGGTGCGGCGTTGCAGGGTGGCGCACGACAGACGGAAGGCGTCGAGCGCGCGCGCGGCTTGCGTCTGGCTGATCGGCAACGAGGCGACGGAAGGCCCCGCCACGATTCCCGCGCGCGCCGCGTTGGGCCCGGTGGAGGGGCCGCTGGACTGGATCGGGGCGATCGGCGTTGCCGGCACCGGCTGGCGCGCGGGGGGCTGGCGGTAAGGCCGGTGGGGCGCCGGGCGCCCTGACGGGCCGGACGGCGGCACGATGCCCCCGCTGCACGCGGCGAGCAGCACCGCGATCGCCAATGCCCCCCAACGCCGCATCGGCCTCACGCCTCGTCGGTGTCGGCAAGCTTCCAGTTCGGATCGCGGCTCTTGAGCGTTCGCGCGAAGGTCCACACATCGTGCGTTTCGACCGCGTCGGTCATCGACCCGGCGACCAGATTGCCCTCGCCGTCGCGCGTCACCGCGGCGATATCGGCGTCGAAGCGCATGGTGATCCGCGCTTCCTTGCCCGACAGTTCGGCATCGACGATCGTCGCGCGTTCGATCGAGACGAGCCGGTTGTCGAGGACATGGCCGGCGGTGGTGCGCTCGGCGATCGCGGTGGCGAAATGGGCCTGCACCTCGGGTTCGACCAGATCGGCGAACCCGGTCTCGTCGCCGCGCCAGAATGCCTCGAGCACCATCCGGTACGCCTCTTTGGCGCCGCCGATAAACTGCGCGATGTCGAATCCCGGCTCGGCCGCGACGATCGCGCGCAAGCCCGCCTGCGCGCCCGAATCGAACGGCTGCGCCGCCGCCTCGCGCGGCTCGGGTGCATTCTCGATCGTGCGTGGCAGCGGTAGCGTCGCAGGGCGATCGTCGACCGGGCGCGTGAGCGGTTGTTCATGCCCGGTCCGCTTGCCGAGCACGCTGTAAAGACGCATCGCCAGGAACGCGGCGATCATCGCGAAGACGATTACGTAGAACACACAGCCTCCAGTTCACCCTTCACATAGGCGCAACACGCGAACGATTCAAATGCGCACTTGGGCCCGCGCCGTGTTGAATCGCCGCCACGCCCCTGCTAGGCGCGCGCATCGCCGGCGCCCAGCGTGCGCCGACCATCATTATCGCCAAGCCCTTAAGAGAGAGTAGCATCCATGAGCGAGCAAGACGACGGCATCATCACGCAGACGCCCGTCCCCAATGGCGAGGATACAACGCCGGCCGCCGGGTTGATCTCGCAGTACATCAAGGATTTCTCGTTCGAGAATCCCAACGCGCCCGCCATCTACCAGAACGCCAATGCGCCGGCGATCGACGTGCAGTTCAACATCGCCTCGGGCCAGGTCGGCGAGGATGTGCATGAGGTCGTGTTGCGGATCGAGGTCAAGGCGCAGGCGGAGGAGACCGTCGCGTTCATGGTCGATCTGCAATATGCCGGGCTGTTCGGGCTGCGCAACATTCCGGCCGAACATATCCAGCCGTTCCTGCTCGGCGAGGCGCCGCGCCTGCTGTTCCCGTTCGCGCGGCGCGTGCTTGCCGATGCGGTGCGCGACGGCGGCTTCCCGCCGCTGATGCTCGAGCCGATCGACTTCACCAGCCTGTACCTGCAACAGCAGGAGGCGCAGGAAGGCAATGTCGCGGGCGCCAGCGGCACCGCCTGATCGCGTCGGCGCGGCGGGCCTGATCCCATGAACCTGTCCCGCGCGCTCGGATCGATCGGCGGGCTGACGCTCGCCAGCCGCGTACTCGGGCTGGTGCGCGATTCGCTGTTCGCGCGCTATGTCGGGGCAAGCTTTGCGTCGGATGCGTATCTCGTCGCGTTTCGCCTGCCCAACATGTTCCGCGCGCTGTTCGCCGAAGGGGCGTTTTCGGCCGCCTTCATTCCGATGTTCAACCAGAAGGTCGGCGACAAGGCGGGTGATGGCCTGCCCGCCGGCATCGCCTTCGCGCAGGACGTGCTGTCGGTGCTGCTGCCGATCCTGATCGTGATGACGGTGGTGCTGGAAATCCTGGCATGGCCGCTGACGCTGGCGCTGTCGGGCAAGTTCCACGGCGTGACGCACGATCAGTTCGCCTTCGCGGTGATGCTGTCGCGCTTCACCATCCCGTATCTGATGTTCATCAGTTTGGTGTCGCTGCTCGGCAGTATCCTCAATTCGCTGCACAAATTCTGGGTCAATGCCGCCGCGCCGATCCTGCTCAACCTCACGCTGATCGCGGCGTTGCTGTTCTTCCACGATCACGATCCGTTCGTCACCGCGCGCAACCAGGCGGTTGCGGTCAGCGTGGCCGGCGTGCTCCAGCTTGCCTGGCTCTACTGGTCGTGCCGCGCCAACGGGGTCCGCCTGCGCCCGCGCCGGCCGCGCCTCAACCCCGAGGTGAAGGCGTTGCTCGCACTCATCTGGCCAGCGGCGGCGGGGGCTGGCGCGGTGCAGATCAACCTGCTCGTCTCGACCGCGCTGGCCGCGTCGCTGCTCGATCACGGCTCGGTGACGTACATCTACATGGCCGACCGGGTGAACCAGTTGCCGCTCGGGCTGATCGGGATCGGGCTGGGCACGGTGCTGCTCCCGCTCATCTCGCGCCAGCTCGCAGCGGGCGAAGGTGCGGCGGCGATGGAGACGCAGAATCGCGGGCTGGAACTGGCGCTGCTGCTGACGCTGCCCGCCACCGTCGCGCTGGTGCTGTGCGGCGGGCCGATCGTCGCCGCGTTGTTCGAACACGGCAAGTTCGGCGCGCAGGCGACCTATTTCACCGCGCAGGCGCTCGCCGCCTTCTCGATCGGGTTGCCCAGCTACATCCTCGTCAAGGTGCTGACGCCGGGTTATTATGCCCGCGCCGACACCAGGACGCCGGTGCGTTATGCGACGATCTCGATGGCGGTGAACCTCGCGCTCAACCTCGCGCTGATCGTCCCGCTCAAGCATATGGGGCCGCCGCTCGCCACCGCGCTGGCGTCGAGCGTCAACGTCTTCCTGCTCTACCGCACGCTGCGCAAACGCGGGCATTTCGTGCCCGATGCGCGGCTCAGGCGGCGCGCGTGGCGGCTCGCGCTCGCCGCGCTGGCGATGGGGGGAATGCTATGGCTGCTGGAGGGGTATCTGACGCCGTACACCCATGGCGGCTGGCTGATCCGCACCGCCGCGATGGCCGTGCTGGTCGCGGCGGGCGGCGTGGTCTATGCGGTCGCCACCTTCGTCCTCGGCGCGTTCACCCGCGACGATCTCGCCTTCCTGCGACGCAAGCGCGCCGCCTGATCCAAGAGACCTATCATGCCAGCGCCGTCCCGAATCGTCTCCGGTATCCAGCCCACCGGCAACATCCACCTCGGCAATTATCTCGGCGCGATCAGGCAATGGGTGGTGATGCAGGACGAGGCCGGGCCGGACGATACCTGCCTGTTCTTCGTCGTCGATCTGCACGCGCTGTCGCAGCCGGTGGTGGCGAAGGAGCTCGCCGCGAACACGATCGAGATGGCCGCCGCGTTGCTCGCCTGCGGGATCGATCCCGAGCGGTCGATCCTGTTCAACCAGGCGCGCGTACCGGCGCATAGCGAGCTGGCGTGGATCCTCGGCGGCACCGCGCGGATGGGCTGGATGAGCCGCATGACGCAGTGGAAGGACAAGGCCGGCAAATCGGGCGATTCGCAAAGCGTCGACCTGTTCACCTACCCCGTGCTGATGGCCGCCGACGTGCTGCTCTATCAGGCGACGCATGTGCCGGTGGGCGAGGACCAGAAGCAGCATCTCGAGCTGGCGCGCGACATCGCGACCAAGTTCAACGGCGATTTCGGGGTCGACCTGTTCACCCTGCCCCAGCCGCTCGTCTCGAAAGCCGCGCCGCGAATCATGTCCTTGCGCGACGGATTGGCGAAGATGTCGAAGTCGGACCCATCGAATGCGTCGCGCATCAACCTCGTCGATGGCGACGATCTGATCGCGCAGAAGATCAAGAAGGCCAAGACCGACCCCGAGCCGCTGCCCGAAACCTTCGCCGCGCTGGAGGGCCGCGCCGAGGCGAAGAACCTCGTGACGATCTACGCCGCGCTGGCCTCGACCGGGGTCGATGCGGTGATGGCGGAATTCGCCGGCAAGGGCTTCGGCACGTTCAAGCCGGCGCTCGCCGATCTGGCGGTCGCGACGCTGTCCCCGATCCGCATCCGCTTCACACAGCTGATGGAAGATCCCGGCGCGGTCGGTGCGACGTTGGCGAAAGGCGCGGCAAAGGCGGCGGCGATCGGCGCGGAGACGATGACCGCGGTGCACCGGGCGACGGGCCTGCAAGTCTGATCCCGGCGCCGCCGGTGCGCATCATGGTGATGGGCGGGCCCGGCAGCGGCAAGTCGACCCTCGCGCGGCGGCTCGGTACGAAACTCGATTTGCCCGTCACGCACCTCGACGCACTGTATCACGG
>JALYTP010000112.1 GCA_030854225.1 Pseudomonadota bacterium | reverse complement strand
ACCTGGCCCAGCGCGGTCACCGCGTCGGCGTGGCGCGCCGTCGCCGTGGCCAGCGCATCGGTGACAGGCAGCGCGATGCCACCCCACAGCAATACGACGATGACCAGCGCCGCGGCGACCAGCAGCAACCGTTTCTCGCGTAGCGCGCGCGAATCGAACCAGAGGCGCAACGCCGCGATCATCGCGGAGCGACCGTCAGATCGCCCGACACCCGGTCGCCGGCGCGGGCGAACGGGCTGGATTGCACGGCGAAGCCGGCGCGCTCGATCCGTTCCTTCAAGGCATTCACCGGTCCCTCGCCTTCGCCGCTCACGGTGACGCGCAGGTTGCCGTTGGCGTCGAACGCCATGCCGCTCAATTCGGTGCCGGGGACCGCGCGGAGGACCGCAAATACCGTCGCCGCCGTACGGCTGAACCCTGCGCCCCCGCCGCGCAGGCGCGCCAGCCGTTCGGTCAACTGGCGCGGCGGATCGGACACCGCGGTGCCGGAGGGGAGCGATGCCCGCGCCACCATATCGGCGCTCGATTCGAGATCGCTCGCCGCCAGGTTCAGCCGGACAATCTGCACGAGACTGATGAACAGCGACACGGTCAGGATCGCGACACCGATCCACGCCAGCCGCGCCACCAACGCCCAGTCGATCGAGCGGCGCGTGCGCCGCGCGAACATTCCCTGCCGCAGGTCGAGCGACGGCGCGGCAACCGCGCCGACGATCGCGCGCTCGATATCATCGCGCCCCAGCACGACCGGCGCCGCGCCGCCGGTAATCAGTTCGGTCAACCGCGCCTCGTCGGCAAACCCGCTCGTCGCGCCGCGCACCACGCTGTCACCACCGAGATCGGCGCGGACATATCCGTCCGCCGGGCGCGGCAACAGCATCGGCGCCGGCACCAGTGCGCGCGGATCGATCCCCCCGGCGGCAAGATCGGCGAGCCAGCCGCGCATCCGGTCGATCGAGACGACGCCGATCGGGCGCTCCTGCGCGGAATCCTCCCGCCCGACCGCTACGTGGAGATCACCGGGCGGCGACAGGCTCGCATCGGCCGCGAGCAACCGGGCAGCGGCGACAGCCTGCGCCGCCGAACGATCGGGCAGATCGGCCCAATGCAGCGTCACCGCGTCGGCGGGCAGGATACCGACCGTGCCATCCAGATCGGGATCGACCACGGGCATCCCCTCGCCCCGTTCGGCGATCACGCCCTCGGCAATGCGCAGCCAGCGATACGGCGCGCGGTCGGTGGGCAGGAAGAGGACGAGCGTATCGGTCATGATGGCTCCCCCCATTGCCGCGTTGCGAGCTGCGCGGGAAGCCTTCTCGCGTCGATCAGGCCGTGACTTTCCATATCGGTGCCGGCGACATCGGCCTTCACCGTCAGCGCGAACCATTTTGTGGTGACCCCCGTCTGCCCGATCGCGCCCGGCACCGCAGTGACGCCCGACAGCGCCGGCTGGCTCCAGAACGCCCCCGTCTCCGCAAATCCTTGTACCGGGCGCTTGAGCAACACCTGCCGCGCCGCCTCGATCGAGAGCGTGTCGGGAAACAGCATCGCGATCAGCGGCGCCTGTTCGGGCTGCAGCGTGTTGACGTTGAGCGTCGGCAGTTCGGCCACCGGCAAGGTGCAGAGCCACGGCCGCAACCGGGCGTAGAGATCGGGCGTGACGCCTTTTACCGCGCGCAATTCGCCGGGATCGGCCATCAACGTGTTCGGTGTGCGATACGGCGTCGCCAGCCCGGCGTAAGCGCCGTCCTCGCCGCCGCCGGGCAGCGGCGAGGTGTCGCTGTCGATCCAGTCGGTCGCCGCGTCGGCAATGCTTTCGGGTGATGACGTATCCGGCGCGACGAGGCGGATGAGCCGCGCGAATTCGAGCCGCGCCGGGGTGTAGGACGCATTCACGCCGGGGCTGATCGGGGTGACGAGGCCGTTCAGGTTGAAGCAATTGCCGCCGTCCACCACGCTGGCGGTCACCGTGCCGTTGTCGATCGGCAGCGGATAGGGTTGCCCGCTCCAGCCGCCGACCAACGTCACCTTGCCCGGATCGCGCGCGAGCAGATCGGATACCTTGACCACCGCCAGCACCTCGGCGGCCATCGCATAAGCGCGCGCCTGCTGCATCGCGGCGCCGTTGATGCCGATCTTCGTCGCCATGCGCAGGCGTTCGAGCGCGGTGCCGGCGATCACCGCGATCACGGCGACCAGCAGCAGCACGGTGAGCAACGCCGCGCCGCGCTCCGACGGACGATCAGCGCGGCGCACCGGGCGCCTCCGGGACTTGCCCCGTGCCGACGAGATATAGCAGCCGGAGCGTGGTGCCGTCATCGCGCACCAGCTGCATTTCCATCGCCTGTGGTAGGGGCGCGCCGCCGCTACCGTCCCAATGGTCGCTCCACGCGCCCGCCAGGCGATAGCGAAAGCTCACCCCCCGCACATGATCGACCAGTTTGCTGCCGGGCATCGGCGCGGCACCGTCGAGCATGGGGTAGGCATCGCGCTCGATCGCACCCTCGACGAAGCGGTACTCAACCTTCTGCACGCTCGCGCGGGGCGCATTGTCGAGGTTGCTCCAGCCGCCCCGGACGAGCCGGATCATCGGCTCGGTGGTCGAGCCGGTTGCGCCAAAGAAAGCCGGCAGGGTGTCACCGGCCTGGTTGCGCGCGGGGCGTATGACAGCCTGAGCAAGATCGGCGGACAGCACCGAATCGAGCCGCTCGACCGCCCCGATGTCGTCGAGCTTCTTGCCGGTCGCCGCCTGTGCACGGACGCTGAACGACAGGATCGCCACCCCTGCCGCCGCCAGCAACGCGAAGATCAGGAGCGAGATCATCACTTCCACGAGGGTGAAGCCTTGCTCGCGGAAGGTCGGCCGCTCGATCACGCGCCTGCCGGCGGGTTATAGCGGATCATGGTGATGCGCCCTTGCCGTGCACCGGCGGCATCGGCGACGTCGACATCGATCCGCAACACGCGCGAATCGCCGGTCGGCTCGGTGCGGCGCGTCCATGTCCAGGGTCGGCCGCCGTTGGTCACGCTACCCGATGCAAGGCCGAGCGCGGGGGCGCGCGGATCGGTCACCGCCTCGATCGCGATATTGCGCGCGACGAGTTGCGCGGTGAACGTCGATTGCAGGATCGTGGTGCCACGGATCGTCGCGCCCTCCAGCCGCATCAGCGCAAGCGCGGCGAGGCTGAACACCGCCAGCGCGACCATCATCTCGATCAGCGTGAAGCCGTGTTCGGCGGAGCGCCTCAAGGGTTTGAAGCCGTGTTCGGCGGAGCGCCTCAAGGGTTTGAAGCCGCTTTCGGCGGAACGCCGCGCAGTCACCGCACGACCTTCACGTCGCCGCCAACCCCGATATCGACCGTCGCCACCGCCTGACCGCGCGACAGGCGCAGCGCGAGCGCGGTGTCGGCCAGCCCGGTCGGGTCGAACGTCACCCGTTCGCGCGGTTGGTTCAGCGCGGCGGTCGTCCCGTTCGACCAGCGCGCGACCCGCAGCGGCTTGTCCGCGATCGCGCGCCAGGTGCCGGCATCGCGCTCCCCAAAGCCATAGCCGCCGGCCGTCACCCACACGCTGACCGGTTTCGCGCCGACGATCGCCAGATCGTGCGCCGCGCGGGTGCGGGCGGCGAAGCGCTCGGCCTCGTCGGTCAGGCGTCCATGCGGATCGGGCAAGGCCCAGACGACCGCCGCGCTGGCCAGCCCGATAATCACCAGCACCACCATCAGTTCGACCAGCGTGAAGCCGTTTTCGGCGAAACGTCTCGAGGACGTGAAGCCGCGCGCGCGCGTCCGCCCAGCCGTCATCCAGCCGGTAACGCGCGAACCGGGCGTGGGGCTATTGCCAGCTGCCGATATCGGCATTCGTCCCCTCGCCTCCGTCGCGATTGTCCGCGCCCAGCGTCCAGACGTCAAATTCGCCGTGCTGCCCCGGCGCGGCGTAGAGATAGGGACGGCCCCATGGATCAAGCGGCACCTTCGACCCCTTGAGATAACCGCCGGACTGATAGCTTGCCGCATTGGCACCGGCGGGCGCCGAGACGAGCGCCTGCAACCCTTGCGAGGTCGACGGATACGTGCCGTTCTGGAGCTTGTAGAGGTCGAGCCCACCCTCGATCGTCTGGATATCGGCCTTGGCGCGCGTCACCCGCGCCTTGTCCCCGCTGGGAAGCACGTTGATCGCGACGATCGCGGCGAGCAGCCCGATAATGACGATCACCACCATCAGTTCGACCAGCGTGAAACCATTTTCGGAGGTACGCCTCAAGGGCGTGAAGCCGTGCTCGGCGGAACGCCTGAGAGGCGCGGTACTCTGGTCAGTGCGGCGGCGCTTTACGGATAGGGTACGCATCACATTCCTCATTGCCCTGCCAGCGTGTTGAGCTGCAGGATCGGCAGCAGGATCGATAGCACGATCGTCGCCACGATGCCCCCCATGATGACGATGATCGCCGGTTCGAGCAGCGACAGCGCGGTCGCGGTGAACCGGTCGAACTCGCGCTCGAGATAGTCGGCCGCGCGTTCGAGCATGGTGTCGAGCTGGCCCGCCGCCTCGCCCGACGCAGCGAGATACGTGAGCAGCGGCGGAAAGACGCCCGCGCGCAGCATCGCCGCCGACAGGCTGCCGCCACCACGGATCGATTCGACGATCTCATCCGAGGCGAGCCGCAGCCGCCGGTTGTGGATCGTGCCCGCGGTCAGCGTCAGCCCTTCGAGCAGCGGCAACCGACTCGCGACCATCGTCGCCAGCGTGCGCGCCATCCGCGCGGCGTGAAGATCGCGGATCAACCGGCCGATCAGCGGGATACGCAACATCCCGCCGTCGAACGCCAGCCGCGTGGCGGGTTGCCGGAGCGCCTGCCACGTACCGATGCCGGTCCCCGCGATCAGGATCAGCCCCAGCCACCACCAGCCCACCAACAGGTCCGACAGCCCCATCACGATCCGCGTGAGCACCGGCAGTTGCTGCCCGACATTGTCGAATTGCGCCACGACCTGCGGCACGACGAACATCATCAGCGCCGTCACCACGAACACCGCCACCGCCGCCAGCACGATGGGATAGGCCAATGCGGTGATGATCTTGCCGCGAATCTCGGCCTGACGTTCCAGCAGGATCGCCAGCCGGTCGAGGATCGTCGGCAGCGATCCCGAGCTTTCGCCCGCCGATACCATCGCGCGGTAGAGGCTCGGGAAACTCTTCGGCTCGCGCCCCATCGCCTCCGCCACGCGGCGCCCCTCGACCACCCCGGCATGCACCGTATCGATGATCGCGCGGACGTGGGGCTGTTCGGTCTGACGCGCGATGGTGCGCAGCGATTCCTCCAGCGGCGAGACACGGTTGAGCGTGGCAAGCTGGCGCGTGAACAGCGTCAGTTGCTTGGCGTTCATCTTGCGCGCGCCGATCCGGATGCCGCCAATTCCCGAGGCGCCAATCAGGGACGCGCCGCGCGGGGGCGGGCCGCTGCCCGGCTCCACCCTGACGACGTACAGCTTGCGCCGGTCGAGTGCTTCCTTCGCCGCGTCGATCGAGGTGGCGGCAACGTGGCCGCGCGTTTCCCGCCCGCGCGTGTCGATCGCGAGATAATCGAAATCAGCCATCGCCGTCGGCCGGCAATGGCATCGGGGCGTCGATCTCCGCCATGTCGCGTCGTGACACCCGCACCGCCTCCTCGGGCGTGGTCACACCCTCCAAGACGAGCGCACGCGCCGCGC